>JADLFD010000253.1 GCA_020845805.1 Verrucomicrobiales bacterium
CTCGCCAGCCTGTACCCGGGCAAGAAGATGGAGTTCGAGTGGTGGCGTCACAATCAGCGCTGCGCCACCATTTGGTTGCCGGGCAACGTCTCCGCGATCAAATACTCCAAGAAGGGCTACGATTACCGCTGGTATACCGGAGACACGCCCGTGGAGAATCCGCGTTTCTAGGGTCCACCTTCACCTGCCTTTCGCATGAACGCCCTATTTCCGTTTCACTGGCCCGCTCTACTGGCCGTCGTGGTTCTCGCCGTGCTGACCTCAGGATGCGACCGGGGCAGCAAGGCCCCGGAGTTGATCAGCACCGACCAGGTTTCCAGCGGCGTGCCGGAGATGTTTAAGTCGGCTCCGGCAGAGGTCCGGCAGCTCGCCACCGAGGCCGCCGAAGCGATCAAGTCCCAAGAGTTCGCTGTTGCATGGGAGAAGCTTCAGGCGCTCAATTCCCGCACCGGCCTCACCGACGATCAGAAAGCCTTCGTGGCTCAAAGTATCTCCAGCGTGGGCGCAGAGATGCAGAAGTCGGAGGAGTCCGGAAACGAAGCGGCAGAGCAGGCGCTCAAGTTCCATCGGGCGAACAAGTGAGGCCGGCTTCCGCCAGTTTGGGTCAGGTCCCTTTCGCTTTCGCCGCTGAGTGGCGGCGGATTACCGGGCGGGGGACAGGGCACTGTACCGTGTGTGGCCCTGTCCCCCGTACCCGAGCACTTCCCCGGCCTCCGACTCCAAGCGCTCCTCCGGCTCCTCCGCACGCCCCGGCGTGACGCTCTGGCCTGCCGGATTCACCTCACCCACTTCATCTGCCGTCCCGCATCGTCCCGCCTCGAATCGATCTCCCGTCTGTCGTCTCCCATGAAATCGTTGCCGCCACCCTCCCACGACAAGGTGCTCTTCACCCCGGGCCCCCTGACCACCTCGCTCTCGGTCAAGCAGGCCATGCTGCATGACGCCGGCTCCTGGCACTGGGAGTTCAACGATCTCGTCCGCTCCATCCGCCACCGCATCCTCGCCCTCGCCGGTCTCCCCACCGGAGCCCAGTGGGAATGCATTCTGTTGCAGGGCAGCGGGACGTTCGGAGTCGAGGCAGTGCTGGCTTCCGTGGTACCGCCCCATGGAAAAGTCCTGGTGCACGCCAACGGCGCCTATGGCGAACGCGCGCTCCTCATGCTCCAGCACCACCGCACCGCCGCGGTGCCGTGGCGCACGCCGGAGAACGTGGTTCCAGACGCCACCGAACTGGACCGTCTGCTCGCCGAGGATCCGACCATCACCCACGTGGTGGCCATCCACTGCGAAACCACCACCGGCATCCTCAACCCGGTCGAAACCCTCGGTCCCGTGGTCCGCCGGCACGGCCGCGTGTTCATCGTGGATGCCATGAGTTCCTTCGGCGCCCTGCCCCTCGACTTCGACCAGGGCGGCATCGATTACCTCATCTCTTCCGCCAACAAGTGCCTCGAGGGCGTGCCTGGTTTTTCGTTCGTCATCGGCCGCCGCCCGGACCTCGAGGCCACCGCCGGTTGGGCCCGCTCGCTGAGCCTCGACCTCCTGGGACAGCTGCGCGGTTTCGATAAGAATGGTCAGTTCCGCTACACCCCGCCCACCCACTCCATCCTCGCCTTCGACCAGGCCCTGCGCGAACTGGACGCCGAGGGCGGGCCCGCGGCGCGCGGCGCGCGCTACCAGCGCAATCACACCGTCCTCCTCGAAGGCATGCGCAGTCTCGGCTTCCGTTCCTACCTCCCCGCCGCGGTCCAGAGCTGCATCATCACGTCCTTCCTTTTCCCGCCGGACCCGGCCTTCACCTTCGATGGCTTTTACCGTCGACTGAGCGAGAAGGGGCACATCATTTACCCCGGCAAGATCAGCCAGGCCGACACGTTCCGCATCGGCTCTATCGGCCGCATCTTCGAATCCGACGTGCGCGCCTTGGTCCATGCCGTGCGCGAATCCATCGCCGAGATGGGCGTCACCCGGCTCGCGCCCCCCGCCTGACGCGCCCGCCACCCGCTCTCCCCATTTTTCCTTTCCGAAAACCTGATCCTCACCTCATGCCCGCCCACCCGGTCTCCGCTCCCTTTTCCGTCAACGGCCGCCAGTACCACCCGCCCGCCCGCCCGATCGCCGTGCTCTGCCTGGATGGTTCCGCCGACGAGTACCTCGACGCCGCCCTGGATCGCGGCCGCATGCCGCATCTGCAACGCCTCGCCACCACCGGCCATCGGGGCCTGGCTCGAGCGGCCATGCCCACCTTCACCAACGTCAACAACTCCTCCATCGTCACCGGGGTGCCTCCGGCGGTCCATGGCATCGGCGGCAACTTCTTCTTCGACACCCAGAGCGGCCAGGAGGTGATGATGAACTCGGCCTCCTTCCTGCGCGCCGAGACGATCTTCCCCGCCGCACAAAAGACCGGACGCAAGGTCGCGGTGATCACGGCGAAGGAAAAGCTGCGCGACATCTTCGCACACGGACTGATCCCGCTCGGCGGCATCGCGTTCTCCTCCGAACGCGCCAAGCACGCTCAACGTGAATCCCATGGCATCGACCAGGTCGAGGCCATCGCCGGACCCACGCCTGCGATCTACAGCGGCGACGCCAGCCTCTACGTGCTGCGCGCCGGAGCCGCCCTCCTCGAACGTGGCATCGCCGATTTTCTTTACCTCAGCACCACCGACTACATGCAGCACAAGTTCGAGCCCTCGCAGCCCGAGTCGCTCGACTTCTACCAGGGCATCGACGAGGCCATCGGACGTCTGCTCGCGCTGGGCGCCATCGTCGGCATCACCGCCGACCACGGCATGAATGCCAAGTCCAAGCCCGATGGCTCTCCCAACGTCCTCTACCTCGAAACCGAGCTCGATGCCCGCTTCGGGGCCGGCTTCCGTGTCATCCTCCCCATCACGGACCCCTACGTGGTCCATCACGGCGCCCTCGGAAGCTTCGCCCAAGTCCATCTCCCTCCCGGCGCCCCCGGCTCACGCCTGACCGAAGTCATCGACTGGCTCCGCGCTCAACCCGGGCTCACCGAAGTCCTGGACCGCACGACCGCCGCCGCACTCATGCAACTGCCGCCCGATCGCATGGGCGACCTCGTGGTCTGCTCTGGCCGTGACGTGGTGGTCGGCCGCACTCCCGCCTACCACGATCTCAAAGCCATCGAAGGAGGGCTGCGTTCCCACGGCGGACGCTACGAGGAAATGGTCCCGTTCCTCGTCAGCGAACCCCTCTCCCGCGCCTATCGCGCCCGCGCGCTGGGCGACCCCCGCAACTTCGATATCTTCGACTTCACCTGCAACGGCACGTCCGTCTCGCCCCACGCCGCGGGCCGCTGACCCGGCCCCATACCTCCCCTTCCCATGGCCCCGCCGCCGCAACCACCGCCCACGGACGGGACACCCCCGCCCGCCTCGGTGCGGACGCTCATCCTCGGAGGGGGCATCGCGGGGCTCAGCGTGGCGTATCATCTCGGCCAACTGGGATGGAAGGACACCCTGGTGTTGGAACAAAACCGCTTGGCCGGCGGGACCACGTGGCATGCCGCCGGCATGGTCACGCGCCTGCGCACCTCCTCCAGCATGATGCGCATCAACCAGTACAGCGCCGACCTGTACCGGAACCTGACGCGCGAATCCGGCGTCGACACCGGCTGGCGCGAAGTCGGCAGTCTGGTGCTCGCGCGCACCGCTGACCGCTGGATCCAGATCCAACGCACCACGGCCATGGCCTCCCTCCTCGGAGTCGAGTGCCACGCCATCTCCCCCGCGCAAGCCGCGGAACGTTTCCCTCTCCTGCGCACCGAGGACCTCGTGGGAGCGGCTTGGATCCCCCACGACGGACGTTGCCACCCCGAGTCCGTCGTGCTCGCCCTGGCGGCCGCCGCCCGCGCGTCGGGAGTGCGCATCCTCGAACACTGCCGCGCCACCGCGCTCCTGACCGAAGGCTCACGTGTCGTTGGCGCCATGACGCCCGCTGGCCCCGTCCGCGCCGAATGCGTCGTCCTCGCCGGGGGAATGTGGTCACGTCAACTCGTCGAACCACTCGGCATCACCCTCCCCCTCCATCCCGTCGAGCATCACTACGTGGTCTCCACCCCCATCCCCGGGGCCCACGGCGGACTCCCCTGCACACGCGACTACGACGGCAGCATCTACCTCCGCGGAGAGGATCCCGATTCCCTCGTGTTCGGCGCGTTCCAACGCACCACCAAGGTTTGGGACGTCGACCGTGTCCCCGACGATTTCTCGTTCCAGCTCCTGCCCCCAGACTGGCCTAAATTCGAGGAACCGCTGCGCCAGGCACGCTGGCGCATTCCCGCCCTGGACGACTGCCGCGACGCGCGCTTCGTCAACGGCCCCGAGTCGTTCACCCCCGACAACCAATGGCTCATGGGCGAAACCCCCGAGCTGGCCGGGTTGTTCGTGCTCGCCGGATTCAACTCCGCCGGCATCGCCAGCGCCGGGGGCGCCGGAAAATGCCTCGCCGAATGGATCGTCGAGGGGCATCCCTCCCTCGATCTTACCAGCGTCGACCTTCGACGCTTCGGCCCCTGGGCCAACTCACGCGCGTTCCTGCGCGCCCGCGTCACGGAATCGCTCGGCCTGCACTACGAAATGGCCTGGCCCAACCGTGAGTTCGAAACCGCACGAGAAGTGCGGCGCAGCGCGCTCCATGCCCGCCTCGCCGCTGCCGGCGCCTGCTTCGGCGTCAAGGGCGGCTGGGAACGCCCCAACTGGTTCGCCCTTCCCGCCGCCGCTCCCCTCCCCGGCCTCCCCCCCGCCGCCACCTCACCCGTCACGAACTATTCCTTCGGACGTCAGAATTGGTTCACCAACCAGGCGCACGAGCACCGCGCGGCCCGGGAGCACGTTGCGCTCTTCGACCAGTCCGGTTTCGCCAAGATCGAGGTGACCGGACCCGACGCCACCTCCCTTCTCCAGCGCGTGTGCGCCAACCGGGTCGACGTGGCGCCCGGCCGTCTCGTCTACACGGCGATGCTCAACCGCCGCGGCGGGTTCGAGAGCGACCTCACCGTCCTGCGCGTGGCCGCCGACGCCTTCTACCTGGTCACCGGCTCCGCCCAGGGCTACCGAGACCTGCACTGGCTGCGACACCAACTCCTGCCCGGTGAATACGTCACCATTCGCGATGTCACCGAGGACTACGGAGTCCTGGGCGTCATGGGACCCGCCTCCCGGCAACTGCTCGCGGAAACGGCCGGCGCCGACCTTTCCCACGCCGCGTTCCCCTTCGGCACTGCGGGCACGCTTCGTCTCGCCGGGTTCGAAGTGCGGGCGTTGCGCATGACCTACGTGGGTGAACTCGGCTGGGAACTCCACGCCCCTGTCGCCGCGCTGCCCGCCCTCTACGACGCACTCCGGTCCCGGCGCGTCGGCACCACGTCGGCACCGCCCGTCAACGCCGGTCACTACGCCATCCAATCCTTGCGCCTCGAGAAAGGCTACCGCGCCTTCGGCAGCGAATTGTCACCGGACGAAACGCCCCTGGAAGCCGGACTCACCTTCGCGGTGGATGAGTCGAAACCCTTTCTGGGTCGGGAAGCCTTGCTCATGCGCCGGACGCAGCCGCTGCGGAAACGACTCGTGTCCCTCGTGCTGACCGATCCCGACCCCCTCCTCTGGGGAGGCGAGCCCGTGCTGCGCGAGGGCGTGACCGTCGGACAAACCACGAGCGCAGCCTACGGCCATACCCTCGGCGCTTCCGTGGCCCTGGCCTATGTCCGCGGCCCCGACGGCGCCGGCACCCCCGACGAATTCCTCCGCACCGGCCACTACGAAGTCCTCCTCCACGGCGCACGCCACCCGGCCCGACTCCACCTCCAAGCGCCGTACGATCCTCGACGCGCCCGCATCCTGAGCTGAGCGACCTGCCCCCCCATGAGCACCCCTCTCCCCCACCCCCTCCCCAGCTGGCGCGAACGCGCCCTGGCCCTATTCCCAGCCGGCTCGAATGGCGAATACCATATTCCGCCGGACCTCGTGCCCGTCCTCGAACGCGGCCACGGTCCGCTGGTCTGGGACACGGAGGGCGACGAGTGGCTCGACGTCACCATGGCCTGGGGCTCGGCACTGGTCGGCCACGGCCACCCCAAAGTGCTCGAGGCCGCGATGAAAGCCGCCCACGACGGATTCAACTTCGCCGCCGTCAACCGGCGTGGGGTCGAACTCGCAGAACGCATCCACGAACTTTCCCCCTGTGCCGAACGCGTGCGCTTCGTCGCCTCCGGCACCGAAGCCACCATGTTGTGCCTGCGCATCGCGCACGCCGCCACGGGCCGGCCCAAGGTGCTCCGCTTCCTGGGCGCCTACCACGGTCAACACCCCGTCGGGGTGGCGGGCATGCTGGGCGACGATCGCCTTCCCGCCCCGCAATGCGATGCCTCCGGCGCCGGCGCACCGTGGGCCGAACACGACGTGCTCGTCGCCCCGTTCAATGACCTGACCACCACGCTCGACACGCTCCGCGCTCACGCGCACGAACTCGCCGCGGTCATTGTCGAACCGTTCCACCGCTGCCTCAAACCCCTGCCCGGATTCCTGGCCGGGCTCCGCGAGGCCACCACCCGCCACGGCATCCCGCTCATCTTCGACGAGGTGGTCACCGGCTTCCGCTTCGCCCCAGGCGGCGCACAGGAGTACTACGGCGTCATCCCCGATCTCGTGGCCTACGGTAAAGCCCTCGGGGGCGGATTCCCCATCGGCGCCTACGCCGGCCGCGCCGAACTCATGGAGGTGGTGGCCGAAGATCGCTTGCCCGGACCGCGCTACGCCTGGTCCGCCTCCACCACCGGCGGCAACCCCGTGTCCTGCGCCGCCGCCCTCGCCGCCCTCAACCTTCTGTGCCAACCCGGGGTTCACGAGGCGCTGCACCGCGCAGGGGACTCCCTCCGACAGGGCATGCTCGGCGTCCTGCGCCGCCACGCCCCCGACGGACAGGTCCTCGGCGACGGCCCCATTGCACAGTTCGCCTTCGCGCCGCGCCCGATCACCGACCATGCAACATGGCGCGCCGCCGACCGGCACCGCGGCCGTGCCGTGATGCTCGAACTCCTTCGGCGCCGCGTGTTCCTCAACCCCCTGGGTACCAAACTCTACCTCTCGATCGCGCACCAGCCGGCGCATCTCGACCTGTTCCTCGAGCGCTTTGACCAGGCCCTCGCCGTCGCCCTCGCCGGCGCCACCCGTTAACTCCCCCTCCCCTCTCCACCATGCAATTCGCGTCCTACCTCGCCGGTACCAAAATCCAATCCACCCGCACCCAGGAAGTGCGCTGTCCGTTTGACCAACGACTCGCCGGCACGGTGGGACTCGCCAACCGCGACCACGTCGCCGCTGCCATCGAGGCCGCGCTCCATCCCGGACCCGCCCTCACACGCTACCAGCGCCACGAGGTGCTCGAGAAGACCCGCGTCCTCCTCGAATCCCGCCGCGAAGAGGTCGCGCGCCTCATCACTTCCGAGTCCGGACTCTGCCTGCGCGAAACCCGCTACGAGGTCGGCCGCGCCAGTGACGTCCTGCGCTTCGCCGCCATTGAGGCGCTGCGCGATGACGGACAGATCTTCTCCTGCGATGTATCGCCGCAGGGCAAAGCCCGCCGCATCTTCACGCTGCGCGAACCCCTGCCCGTCGTGGCCGCTATCACGCCCTTCAACCACCCGCTGAATCAGGTGGCTCACAAGGTCGCCCCCGCCATCGCCGCCGGCGCCGCCGTCATCCTCAAACCCGCCTCCAAAGTCCCACTCTCCGCCGTCCGCTTCTGCGAACTGCTCTACGAGGCCGGTCTCCCCGGCTGGATGCTCTCGGTCCTCGTCGGGCCTGCCTCCGAAATCGCTGACCCCCTCGTCCGAGACCCACGCATCCCCCTCGTCACCTTCACCGGCGGCGAGGAAGTCGGCAAACGCATCGCCGCCACCGCCGGCTACAAACGCCTCGTGCTCGAACTCGGCGGCAATGACCCGTTGATCATCCTCGACGACGCCGATCTCGATCTCGCCGTCCAACTCGCCGCGGAAGGCTCGTTCCGCAACTCCGGACAGCGCTGCACCGCGGTCAAACGCATCCTCGTCGAACAGGGCATCCTCGATCGGTTCATCCCCCGCTTCGTCGAAAAAGCCCGGGAATACCGCTGCGGCGATCCGTTCGATGACGCCACCCGCGTCGGCACGGTGATCGACGAAGCCGCCGCCATCGAACTCGAGAATCGCGTCCACCAGGCCGTCGCCGCGGGCGCGCGCGTCCTCCTCGGAGGAAAACGCACCGGCGCACTCCTCGAACCCACCGTCATCGCCGATGTCCCGCGCGATGCCGAAATGGTGGTCTGCGAATCCTTCGGCCCGCTCGCCCCCATCCTCGCCGTGCGCGATCTCGACGATGCCATCGCGGTCGCCAACTCCGCCCACTACGGACTCTCCTCCGGGGTGGTCACCAATGACCTCAACCGCGCCCTCACCTGCGTCAAACGCCTGCAGACCGGCACGGTCAACATCAACGAAGTCCCCGGTTTCCGCATCGAATGCAGCCCGTTCGGCGGTATCAAGGACAGCGGCCTCGGCATCAAGGAAGGCGTCATCGAGGCCATCAAATGCATGACCACGGTGAAAACCTTCAGCCTGCCCTGGTAGCCGGATCTTGGCCTCTCCCAGGCAAAGACGGGTGAGGTCTTTGCTGTCGCCCCGGGAGGCGCGCGTCGATACAGTCCGCGCGCTCCTCCCATGGCTCCATCGCCGGCACCCCCCACGTTTCTCCGCTTTGCTCTCGTCCTCGTCACCCTCGCCACGCTTGGCGTCCCGCTGACGGCTCCCGGGCAGACGTCCCCCGCCCCACCCGTCGATTTCGCCCGCGACGTCGAACCGCTGCTGGTCAAGCGCTGCTCGGAATGCCACGGACCCGACGCGCAAAAAGGCGGCCTCCGGCTCGACTCGCGCGCCGCGGCCCTCAAGGGCGGCAAATCGGGCTCCCCCGCCCTCCAGGTCGGCAAGTCCGCGGAGAGCGAACTCATCCAGCGCCTCACCACCTCGGATCCCGACGAACTCATGCCGCCCAAAGGCGGCCCCCTCACCCCTGCGGAGATCGATCTCCTCCGCCGGTGGATCGACGCTGGCGCCCAGTGGCCCGAGGTTGCCACCACGGCACACTGGGCCTTCCGCCCCGTGGCCACACCCGCGATCCCCCAGGTGAAACGCACCGACTGGCCCAAGGACGACCTCGACCGCTTCATCCTCGCCCGGCTGGAAAAGGAGAAGCTTTCGCCCCAGGTCGAAGCCGACCGCGCCACACTGCTGCGCCGTGCTGCCCTCGACCTCACCGGGCTCCCGCCCACTTGGTCCGAGATCCAGGCCTTCCTGGCCGATCCCTCCCCGGACGCCTACGCCCACGCGGTCGATCGCCTTCTCGCCTCGCCGCACTACGGCGAGAACATGGCGCGTGGCTGGCTCGACCTCGCACGCTACGCGGATTCCAACGGGTATCAGGTCGACCTGGCGCGCACCATGTGGCCCTACCGAGATTGGGTCATCCGCGCGTTCAACCAGAACATGCCGTTCGACCAGTTCACCATCGAACAACTCGCTGGCGACCTGCTCCCCCACCCCACCGACGACCAACTCATCGCCACCGGGTTCAATCGCAACACCAAGATCAACGACGAAGGCGGGGGCGACGCCGAGGAATACCGTGTGAAAGCCGTCAAGGATCGCGTCGCCACGCTCGGCACCGCCTGGCTCGGCCTCACGCTGAATTGCGCCGAGTGCCACTCCCACAAATACGATCCCGTCTCCCAGGAGGATTACTACCGCCTGTACGCGTTCTTCAACAACACGGCCGATGGCGGCAACTACAGCGTCGAACCCGCCCTCTCCGTTCCGACTCCGGATCTCTCCGAAACGCAGTCCCATCTCCGGAAGCGCCTCCAGGACGTCCAGCAGGCCACCGCCCAGCTCGAACAGGAACTCGCACGCCAGCAGCGAACCTGGGAACGCGAAGCCCATCGCGCCGCAGGGGCCTGGGTCCCCCTCGAACTGAAGAACCCAGTGTCCCTCGGCGGCGCCAGCTACGAACGCCAATCGGATGGCTCCCTCCTCGCCACCGGCGTCAACCCGATCTACGACACCATCACCGTCGAGGCCGAAACCGACCTCACCGGCATCACCGCGGTCCAACTCGAGGTCCTCCCCGACCCCAGTCTGCCCAAGAACGGACCCGGCCGATGGGGACAGACCGGGAACTTCATCCTCGACGAATTCTCCGTGTCCGCCACGCCGTTGTCCCCCGGCACCTCGGCGGCCCCCGCGGCCAACCTCGCCATCCGCTCCGCGGCCGCGGATTGGGAACAACGCTATTACCGCGCCGAACATGCCGTGGATCGCAATCCCAAGACCGGCTGGGCCATCGGGCCGCGCTTCGGCCAAGCCCACTTCCTCATCGCCGACCTGCAGCAACCCGCCGGCTTTAAAGGCGGCACGAAACTCTCGTTCCGCTTCGAGCACTACCACGGCAATAGCCACTGTGTCGGCCGCTTCCGCCTCTCCGTCACCACCGAACGCCATCCCGACCGCCGCTGGCCGGTCGATGACGCGCTGCGCACGGTTCTCGCCCGCCCCCCTGCCGAGCGCACGGCCGAGGACCTCGCTCTGCTGACCTCCTCGCAACACCGCGCCTCCGCCGCCTGGCGCGCGCTCGAGCTCGACCGTCACCAACTCGAGGCGCGGCTCGAGGAGCTCGGCCGCAAGAAGCACGCCACGCTCATCATGCGCGAACGCACGGACACCCCGCGTGTCACACGCGTCCATGTGCGCGGCAACTTCCTCGACCAAAGCAAGGAAGTCTCCGCCGGAGTGCCCGAGGCCTTTGCCGCCGCCGCCACTGAGGCGCGCGCGGATCGCCTCGGCCTCGCCCGATGGCTCGTTCATCCCGCCCACCCGCTGACTTCGCGTGTCGCCGTGAACCGCCTCTGGGAAGGGCTTTTCGGCACCGGCATCGTCAAGACCTCAGAGGATTTCGGTCGCCAGGGCGAGCCCCCCTCCCACCCGGAACTGCTCGATTATCTCGCCTCCGAATTCATGCGCTCCGGATGGAACGTCAAGGCACTCCAACGCCGGCTCCTGCTGTCCGCCACCTATCGCCAGGCCGCCTTCGCCACCCCCGATCGGCTCGAACACGACTTCTATAACCGGCTGCTCTCGCGGGGACCGCGCTTCCGCATGGACGCCGAAATGATCCGCGACCATGCCCTCGCCGTCAGCGGCCTCCTCAACCCCAAGATCGGCGGTCCCTCCGTGCATCCCGTGCAGATCGCCAATCTCTGGAAGGAAATCGGCTTCCTGCGGCCAGAGATCGGCATGGACGAGTGGCCCGTCAGCGAGGGGCCTGACCTCTACCGCCGCGGCGTCTACACGTTCTGGCGCCGGGTCTGCACCTACCCGACGTTCGCCACCTTCGACGCCCCCAGTCGCGATATCTGCGTCGCGCGGCGTCCCCGCACCAACACCCCCCTCCAGGCCCTCGCCGCCCTCAACGATCCCATGCTCCTCGAGGCCGCCCGCGCCTTCGCTCAACGCATCCTCGCTGAAGGCGGGCGCTCCGATGCCGACCGCATCGATTTCGCGGTCCGCCAATGCCTGGGCCGCCCCCCCACCGACGCGGAACACACGCGTCTGCTGCAATACTTGAAGCTGCAGCTGAAGGAATTTCGCAGTGACGCCGCCGGCGCGACCGCGCTCATCCAGATCGGGTCCTTTCCCACTCCGGACTCCCTCGACGCACGCCGGCTCGCCGCCTGGATGATGCTCGCCAACGTCCTCTTCAACCTCGACGAAACGCTCACCAAAGGCTGAGCCATTCGCCCGCGTCCCCTTTCAGCCCCTCCTTTCAGGACCCCATGAAACCCGTCCTCACTCCGCCCGCCCTCGACGCGCTGCGCAACTCCACGCGGCGTCGCTTTCTCAAGGATTGCGCCGCTGGCGTGGGCTCGCTGGCGCTGGCCTCGCTCCTCGACCAGCGCGTGCTCGCCGCCGCCGCGCCGGCTGCGTCGCCACAACCCCACTTCGCACCCAAGGCGAAGAACATCATTTACCTGTTCCAATCCGGAGGCCCCTCCCACCTCGACCTGTTCGATCCCAAACCGGAGCTCAACCGCCGCCACGGACAACAGGTGCCCGAGGAGCTGGTGAAGAACATCCGCCTCGCGCAGATCGGCAAGCAGGCCTCCCTTCTCGGCTCGCCTTACAAGTTCGCGCAGCACGGCAAGTCCGGCGCCTGGATCTCCGAGCTCATGCCCCACCTCGCCGGCATCGTGGACGAGGTCTGCTTCCTGCGTGGGTTCTACTCCGAAGCCTTCAACCACGATCCCGCCACGATCTTCATGAACACCGGCGCCCAGCTCGCCGGCCGACCCGCCATGGGCTCGTGGTTCAGCTACGGGCTGGGCAGCGAGAACAAGGACCTCCCGGCGTTCGTCGTCCTGATGACCGGTGTGGGCCAGCCGCTCACCAACGCCGCTTGGGGCAGTGGCTTCCTGCCCACGGTCCACCAGGGCGTCCCCCTCCGCTCCCAGGGCGACCCGGTGCTCTACGTCAGTGATCCCGCCGGACTCGGACGCCAACGCCGTCGACAGTCCCTCGATGTCCTCCGCGATCTCAACCAGGCGCGGCACGAAGCGCTCCAGGATCCCGAGATCCAGACCCGCATCGCCGCCTACGAAATGGCCTACCGCATGCAAACCAGCGTGCCCGAGGTCATGGACCTCTCGAAGGAATCCGCCGCCACCCACGCGGCCTACGGCACCAGCCCCGGCCGCGCCTCCTACGCCAACAACTGCCTGCTCGCCCGCCGCCTCGTCGAACGCGGCACGCGCTTCGTCCAGCTGTACCACCGCGGCTGGGACCATCACGGCGGTCCCGATGGCAATCTGGTCTACGACCTCAAGCAACGCTGCGCCGAAACCGACCAGGCCACGGTCGCCCTGATCCGCGACCTCAAGGAACGCGGGCTCCTCGACGAAACCCTCATCCTCTGGGGCGGCGAGTTCGGACGCACCCCCATGATGCAGGGCAACCCCAAGCCGGATCAGATCGGCCGCGACCATCACCCCCATGGATACACCGTCTGGATGGCCGGCGGCGGCATCAAACCCGGAATCGTGCACGGCTCCACCGACGAATTCGGCTTCTACGCCACCGACGGCCGCGTGCATGTCCACGACCTCCACGCCACCATCCTCCACCTCTTCGGCATCGATCACCTGCGCCTGACTTATCGTTTCCAGGGCCGTGACTTCCGACTCACCGACGTGCACGGCGAACTGGTCAAACCCATCCTCGCCTGACCCACCCAGGTCCCCGCCCTGACACCGCCGGTAACCTTTCGCGCCGGCCCTTGTCTTGCCGGGTGTGACCGAGACCTTGCCCACACCTTCCCCCACGACCACCCCCAACGACGCCGACACGGTGGCGGCCGTGCGGGCCGGCGACACCGACCGATTCCAGGAACTCGTCGAGCGCCACGCCGATCGCGTGTACGCCGTCGCCTGGTGCCGCCTCGGCGACCGCACGCTCGCCGAGGAAGCCGCCCAGGAAGCCTTCATCCTGGGCTTTCGCCGACTGTCTCTCCTCGGGCATGCCGACCGCTTCGGCGCCTGGATCACCGCCATCGCACGCCGCACCGCTATCAATCTCGGCCTCCGGCACCGGCGGGAGCTGTCCAAGCGCCAAGCCTGGGCGGAAGACGCCGTCGAAAGCATCGCCGAACCGCCCCTCCAGGGCGTGGACGAACCCGACCTCGATCTTCCGACCGCGCTCCAAGCCCTCCCCCCGATTCACCGGGAATGCCTCGCGCTGTTCTACCTTGAGCGCCAGTCCATCACGGCTGCCGCGGCCAGCCTCAATATCTCCGAATCCGCCCTCAAAGTACGCCTGCACCGCGCCCGTCACGCACTCCGCGATCTCCTGGCGGATCAGATCGAATCGAACCTCGCCACCCTGCGCGCCCCGACGCGTCTGGTCCGGTCGGTCATGCTCGCCCTACCCGCCGCCGCCACCCCGCTCGGCACGCTCGGTACCCTGGCCGCCACCCTCGCCCAGGCGCTGCCGTTCGGGGCGAGCCTCTTCATCCTCAAGATCGTCTGCCAGCTGCCCGGCCTCTTCCTCGCCCATCAACTCGGCCGCATGGAGGCCCGGAACTACCGCCAGGACGACACCTTCCGCCGCCTCGTCCACGGCCGTCTGCATCGTCGGCTGCTGGTCTTCATCGGCGTCACGACCGCGTCCATCATGCTGTTCTCCGCCACCATGCCGCTGCGCGCGTTCGCCGGGGTCTTCGGCGCCCTCTCCCTGGCGTCCGTGCTCCAAGGGCTTCGCCAATCCCGCGTCGTGCGACACCCTGGGCACCTCGCCACGACCCTCGCCCTTGCCCTCATCGCCATTCCTCTCTGCGCCATGGCCTGGCCGGGAACCCCCTTCTGGATCCTCTCCGTCGGCCAGGCGGGCTTCTTCCTCGTGTGCTCCTGGATCATTCCGCGCCAGCCGCCGCGGATGGACTTCTCCCTCTTTGCCCGAGCCTTCCAAAACTCTCTCGAATCGCCCCCGGCCCCTCCGTCCGAAGCCGACCCACGGAGCCGGCCTATGTCTCGGGCAAACCTGCTCGACTTCGCCCGCTTCCTCGGACGCCAAATGCTCGTCGAGGACTGGCATTGGGAGCAGCAAACGCTCGTGCTGACGTTGCCGAAAGTCACGCCCGTGCCCTTCATGCAATTGGTCCCGCCCCGCTGGCTGCGCACGTCCTGGATCTGCCTGGAACCGTCCGGCACCGTGCATGCCAAACTCGGGGATCCCGACGCCCTGGAACTGAGCCGTATTGCGCGGCTTTCCGAACAACCCGCTCCGCCCGCCGCCGCCCACCTGGAATCCCACGTCGCCCACGCCGTCCACCGCGCCTGGTGCCTCTACGCCACCCACCCGGATCGCGCCCTCCTGGTGCTCGGCGTCGGATCCACCGAGACCCTCTTTCAGGCGCCCCACGAAAAAACCGCTTCCACTCGGCTGCGGGTATGGATATTGCGCCTCACCGCCGTGTTGGTGGTGGCGGGAGCGTTCCTGTTCTTCCCCCGCTCTACCACCTCCGGACCCGACCTGGCCTCCAACCCTCCCTCCGCCGAGGCCATCCGCTCATTCCTGGATCGCGCCGCCACTCACACGCCTCCGGCCTCCTTTCCTTTCCGATGGGAGCACGCGCTCGATCCTTCGACCGATCCCTGCCCGCCTCGGAATTGGTTCACGCCCGGGGAACGCGCGTCACTCCTGAGCAGTATCCTCCCCGCCACCTGGCCGACCAACGAGGCCGATCGCGCGTTGACCGCACTCCTGCACTCAAAATTCCTCGCCCTCTGGCTCGGGAATGCTCTCGCGCCCGAAGAAATCCCCGAAGCATTCCGCGACCAAGACGCCCTGCGCCGCGGAGTGCGCGCCTTGTCCCCCGATACCCTGAAGAAGCTCCTGATCCCTCTCGACCACCCCGTCCAGGACCAACCCTACCGCATGCTCTTCGTCCGCGAGGTGGTGCCGCGCCTGGAATGGCTTGCTCATCTCGGCGTCCTCGGCGAACTCGACCTCGAGCCGCTGGTCCAGGCGGTCCTGCAGTCCCAGATTCCCCATGGCGCCTCGCTTCCAATGCGCTGGCCCGTCCCACCCAACCACGAACTCGACGGCCTCTTTGTCCTCATGATCGCGGATCCGCTGCGCGACACCCGCGACGCCCTGCGAATCCTGCAGCTCGCCGGTCGCCTGGAGTCTCTCGATCGTGAAGCGACCATCCAAGGCATCCTGCGGCTGCACCGGGGCCGGGGACTCTTCGCGCCGAAGGGGCTGGATCCGAGCCTCCTCGTCCAAGGCCAGGCCACCCACACCTTGGCCGCTTGGGACTCTTTGCGCATGCTCCAGGCGCTGGACCGTGTCCGCGACCTGGAGACGTGGCAATTCCGCTTCCCCCGTTACACCGCCCTCGATCGCGTGTCGCCAGATCAACCCTCCGCCGCCTGGCCCGCGATCCAAGCCGCTCTGATTCAGCGCGCCGTTCACTCCTCGCCCTCGCTGCCGCCAAAAGGCGTACC
>JADLFD010000254.1 GCA_020845805.1 Verrucomicrobiales bacterium
ACCCGGAGTTCAGGAGCGCGGTCACCACGCGATCTCTCGACTCCTTCACCGCCGCATCCGGCAGCCCGACGATCACGATCACGGTGTCGCCAAAGCCGGCATTCACCTCGATCTCGATGGCACAGGCGTCGACGCCCTGGACGGCCGCGGAACGCACCTTGGCAAGCACGCGCGAACCCTATCGTCCCGGCCCGAACCCCGTCACGGACCCGAGGTGTGTCCCACGCGGATTTCCTTTGGGTCAGACCCCGCCCCAACGGCGGCGGCGCCCCGGCCCATCCCCGACCTTGCCGGGCGGTCCGGACTCCGCGCACTCTCCCCCCACGCCCGTCATGAGCCGCTTACTCACTCTCCTCGCTTGCACCGGTCTCTTCTGGCTGACCGGTTGCGACTCCTCCCCGACCTCCACCCCCGGCGGTACCAGCACCAGCTCTGGCCCCGGCGCCTCCTCCGCCCCAGGCCGGCGCATCACCGTGGCGCTCATGCCCAAGTCCAAGGGCAACGCCTACTTCGTCTCCTGCAAGAACGGCGCCGAACGCGCCGCCAAGGAACTCGGCATCGAACTCATCTTCGACGGGCCCACCACCCCCGACCCCGCCAAACAGAACGAGATCATCGAGAACTGGATCACCCTCGGTGTCGATGTCATCGCCGCCGCCTGCGAAAATCGCGATGGCATCTCCACCGCCCTGCGCAAGGCGCGCGAAAAGGGCATCAAGGTGGTCACCTACGATTCCGACGCCCAGACGGATGTCCGTTCCTTCTTCGTCAACCAGGCCACGCCCGAAGGCATCGCGCACACGCTCATGGACGAAGCCGCCCGACTGGTCGGTCCGACCGGCGAATTCGCCATCATCACCGCCTCGCTCACCGCGGCCAACATGAACGAGTGGCTCAAGCACATCGAAGCCCGGCGCGTGGCCCAATACCCGAACCTCAAGATGGTCGCGCTGCGCCCCTGCGACGATCTCAAGGACAAGGCCCAAGCGGAGGCCACCACGCTGCTTAGCGCGTATCCCCAGCTCAACCTCATCATGGCCATCTGCTCCCCCGCCGTCCCCGGCGCCGCCGAAGCCGTCAAGCAGGCCGGCAAGAGCGGCAAGGTGAAGGTCATCGGACTCGGCCTCCCCAGCGAGAACCGTCGCTACGTCAAAGACGGCACCACGGAGAGCGTGATCCTCTGGAAAACCGAAGACCTCGGCTACCTGACCGTCGCCGCCGCCAAGGCGCTGGCCGACGGCTCTCTCAAGTCCGGGGACAAATCCTTCCGCGCCGGCGCGGTGGGTGAATTCCAGATCGTCGGCGACCACATTCTCCTCGGGAAACCGTTCATCTTTAACAAGTCGAACATCGACCAGTTCGACTTCTGACCCCGCCCCTCCGTCCCAGCCCCCCGCCTGCACCAGGCCGGCCTTCGTGCACACGGTGGTGGATCGACTCCCCGGTCCATCCGCCAACCTGCGGTGGACCCGTCGTCGCTTCCCGCGCACCATCGCCCCGGCACGCGCGCCGACGATGAAGAACGCCGGAGGCCCCATCACGCAGGAACTGCTGCTCCTCGGCGGCGGTCATGCGCACGCGGAGGTGATCCGTTCCTGGCCCATGCTCGAAGTGCCCGGCACTCGGGTCACCCTGATTTCGCGCCTGGGCACCGCCCCCTACTCCGGCATGCTGCCCGGCCTGATCGCCGGCCATTACACGCCCGAGCAAACGCACCTCGACCTGGGCCGCCTCTGCCGCCACGCCCAGATCCATTTCGTCCAGGCCTCGATCATCGGCCTGGATCTCGAACACCGTCGCGTCCTCTGCGCCCACCGGCCTCCCCTGCGCTATGACCTGCTGTCCATCAACGTGGGCTCCACGCCGTCCCTCGATGCCGTCCCGGGAGCACGCGCGTTCGCGACCCCCGTCAAACCAGTCGATTCGTTCCTCGCTGCGCTGCGCCGCTGGGATGCGGAACTCCAGGACCCAGCCGGCTCCCCCGAACCGTTCCGCGTGGTGATCGTCGGCGGAGGCGCCGGGGGCGTGGAACTCGCACTCTCGCTCCCGGTCCGGCTCGCCGGCGTCCCCCAGCCCCGTCGCCCGGTCGAGGTCCATCTCGTCACGGCCTCCGCCTCGGTTCCCTCCGGACACGCTCCCGCCGTCCAGCGCCGGCTGCGCGCGTGTCTCATCCAGGCCGGAGTTCGAGTGCATGAAGCCCAGCGTGTGGTGCAGGTGGAATCGACGCAGATCCTCACCCAGGCCGGACTTCGCCTCCCGTACCAGGCCCTCGTCTGGGCCACCGACGCCGCCGCCCCTCCCTGGATCCGCGCCTCCGGCCTCACCACTGACGATCGCGGATTCCTGCTCGTGGATGATACCCTCCGCTCCGTCAGCCACCCGCACGTCTTCGGCGCAGGAGATGCCGCGACCCAACGGGATTCGCCCCGTCCCAAATCCGGGGTGTTCGCCGTACGGCAGGGCATGCCGCTCAGCCGCAACCTGGCCGCGTCGCTGCGCCAGCAACCGCTCCTCCCATATCGACCGCAGCGCCGATTCCTGAGCCTGATCAGCACCGGGACGCACCATGCCGTGGCTTCGTACGGGAACCTCGCCTGCTCCGGGCGTTGGGTGTGGAAATGGAAGGACCAGATCGATCGTCGCTGGATGGCGAAGTATCAGAGGGCCGCGGTGGAGGCGCCGGTCTCCGAAACGACGCCCACACCTCCTCGCTGTGGAGGTTGCGGCGGCAAACTGGGTGCGGAGGCGCTGGAACGCGCGCTGGAACGACTACCTCGAAACCCGGAAGTCCCCGGACTTCTCTGGGGAACCCAGGCCCGTGAAGACGTCGCCGCATTCCAGGTCCCTGCGGACCGCGTGCTCGTCCAGTCGGTCGATTTCTTCCGCGCGCTGGTTTCCGATCCGTACCTGTTCGGCCGCATTGCCGCGAATCACGCCCTGGGCGATTTGCATGCCAAAGGCGCCACCCCGCATTCGGCGCTCGCCACGATCACCCTGCCGTGGGGGAGCCCCGGGATCATGGAAGAACAACTCTTCCAGGTTCTGTCAGGTGCCGTGGCCCAGTTCCAAATCGAACAGGTCGCGTTGATCGGAGGACACACGTCGGAAGGGGCCGAGCTCGGCGCCGGTTTCACCGTCAACGGCCTGGCCGACCCGGCGTCTCTCCTGGGCAAGGCCGGAGCACGCGCCGGGGACCACCTGATCCTGACCAAAGCCCTGGGAACCGGTGTGCTGATGGCGGCCGAGATGCGCGGCGCTCTACCCGCGCGTTGGCGGGATCAGGCCCTGGCCGCCATGCTCCGGTCGAATGCCGCGGCCGCGCGATGCCTGCGCGAGCACGGAGCCACCGCCTGTACCGATGTCACCGGGTTCGGCTTGCTCGGTCATCTCGACGATCTCCTGCGCGCCTCGCAGCGACACGCGCGACTGGACACGGATCGGATCCCGATTCTCGAAGGCGCCCGCGAACTCTCCGAAGCGGGGTTCCAGAGTTCGCTCATGCCCGACAATCTGGCCCGAGCGCAAAAGGCTCTGGCCGACGCGGATCGCCCCGAGCACGGGTCTGGACTGGACCTCCTGGTGGATCCGCAGACCTGCGGTGGGTTGCTGGCCTGTGTCCCGGCCGAACGAGGAGAGGCGTGTCTCACCGCGCTCCATCAAGCGGGGGACACGTCGGCAGCGTGCATCGGCGAGATCAGACCGGCACCCAACGACAACGATCGCGAGCCAAGAATACGCCGGCGGTGATTCGAGCCCCTCTCCTCAGCCCGGAGGCCACGACAAAGGTCGACCTCCGAGCAGGTGGACGTGCAGATGCGGCACACTCTCGCCACCGTCGCGACCGTTGTTGATCACCAGACGATACCCGGTGCCATCGAGCCCCAGCGTCCGCGCCACCTGGGCGGCCTTGAGCAGAAGATGCCCCAGCAGTGCCTGGTCGTCGGCGCCGGCACCGTCGATCCGCGGGATCGCCTTCTTCGGGATCACCAGGACATGAGTCGGCGCCTGAGGGTGGATGTCGCGAAAGGCCAGCACCTGGTCGTCCTCGAACACGATCTGCGCCGGGATCTGGCGGGCGATGATTTTCTCGAACAACGTCACGGCGGAAGAAACGGGGAGGGTGGGGAAGGACGCGGGATCAGCCCGCGCCGGTCGGATCGGCTCAGTTGAGTTCAGTTCACCATCAGCGCGCAATCCCGCCGCGCCTTTTCCGCGCCCCAGCACGACCGGAGAAACGCCACGATCTCGTCACTTACCTGCTCGCTGCGCGGACACCACCTCTGCACGCGCGCCAACCGTTTGGCGCAGGGTCGCAACCCATGGAACCGCACCACGCGCGGCGTGCCCTCCAACAGCAGCTTCAGTTCGGATCGCAAGCGCGGGAAGAACTTCAGTTCAAGATCGTCGCCCGTCTCGCAGGCCATGGCGTCAAGATTCGCCTCCACGATGCGACCGGGCTCGGACGGCGCGGGCCCGGTATGGGTGGCATTCTCGACGGTGAAACCCAGCCCTTTGAGGACCTCCTCCAAGGCGGAGGTGAACTCCTGCACCGTGACCGTGTCCCGACCCAGGTCGTCACGGAAATAGTGCAACACGGCCTTCGCCGCCTGCTGGATGACGTCGGGATCCACCTTGTCGAGGGAATCGGACAACACCTCGATGGTGAGCTTCTCGACGGAGCAGGGGATTTTATCGCCGCTTTCCACCTCAAATACCAGGCAATCGGAGCGTAGCTGTATCATGGCGCTGCTGTTCGAGCTTGGTGACGACCTCCACGAACTCTCCGGCTTCTTCAAATCGGCGATACACGCTGGCGTATCGGACATAGGCCACTTTGTCGATGGCGCGCAACGCGGTCATGATGCGCTCGCCCACCGCCATCACCGGCACCTCGCGATCGAACTCGTTGGCGAGTTCGTCGATGATGCGTTCCACCAGGTCCACAATGACCTCGGCACTAATGGGCCGCTTCTCACAAGCCTTCTGCACCCCGCCCAGAAGCTTGTCGCGCGAAAACACCTCCCGCCGTCCGTCCCGCTTCACCACCACCAACTCGCTGCGTTCGATCTGTTCGTAGGTCGTATAGCGATGCCCGCATCCCAGGCACACACGCCTCCGGCGGATGGCGCGGCCCTCCCGCGAACTCCGGGAGTCGATCACTTTATCTTCGGGACCGGCGCACTTCGGACACCGCATATTTTGCCCACCCTACACAGCAGGTTGAGGCTCGTGAGGGCGTAACACACAGCCGGTGGGGGAGTCAAGGAACGCGCGGAAAAGTCGCGGCGCCCTGGTTCACCCCCTCTCCACTCCGCGTCGCCGCCGTCGTCCCGCCCTCTCACGCCCACTCGCCCGCTCCCGCACGCCCCGTTCGCCTTCGCCAACGCCATCCAGCGCGGACTTATGTCCGCGGCTACTTCTCCGTTCCGTAGCCGCCATCGTCCAGACGACGCCATCTCCTCCGCTCCCGCTCACGCCATTCGCCAATGCCATCCAGCGCGGACTTACGTCCGCGGCTACACCTTCGTTCCGTAGCCGCCATCGTCCAGACGGCGCCATCTCCTCCACTCCCGCGCACCCCATTCGCCAATGCCATCCAGCGCGGACTTATGTCCGCGGCTACTTCGCCGTTCCGTAGCCGCCGTCGTGCAGACGGCGCCATCTCCTCCCCTCCCGCTCACGCCATTCGCCAATGCCATCCAGCGCGGACTTATGTCCGCGGCTACTTCTCGTTCCGTAGCCGCCGTCGTGCAGACGGCGCCACTCGCCCGCTCCCGTGGCTCTTAAGTCGAGAGACAAAAAAAGCCCGTCGCGTTTCCGCGACGGGCTTGGTGAAAGCCGAACCGGTTCAGTTGCCCCAGCGGGTGGAGCGTTCCTGCATCCAAACCACGTCACGGTTGCCGGCCGAACTGATGTCCAGCGGACGGTCCGTCTTGGTCACCGCCGGCTTGGTGCGCGCATCGAGCCACTTCCGGATCTCGGAATGGCCGTCGGCGAAGGCCAGGCCGCCCGCGCCGTTATGATAGCTGGCGGGGTAATCCACGATCTTCAGGCGTGCGCTCGAGGCGGTACCGCCGGAGCCCTGGGGGTACCCCGCCATGTCCACCACGAAATACCCGTCGTTGATGCTGTCCTCGCGCTCGTCGAGAAAGACGAAGGTGCTGGAGGGACCGGGATCCAGAATATCCGTGTTGCGCAGATACACCTTCCAGTTGGCGCCGGACGCTCCCCAACCGGGTCCGCCCACCCAGTTGTTCATGGAGACAGAACGGATGCGCGGAAGGGTCTGACCCTTGAGTGGTCCCGCCGTGGCTTTGGCGGTCGATTTGTCCGCCGGGCACTTGAAAATCCCCACCGTGTTGCCCGTGTACGGCCACAAGGGCGACTTCTTGGTGTACGCGTCGTGATCCCAATTGTTGGGATCCGTCTTGTTGTTCAGCGACAGCCAACTGCCTCCCGTCCAGTTGGGAACCGAATTGCCGAAGAACGGGGATCCAGGCTGTCCAGCACGAGTCCCGGTGGGAGACCAGTTCGCCGCGCCCACCAGCTTCTCCTCGTTCTCGTCCGAGTAGAGGCGCCGGGAGCCTGCCGTGGCGTTCGCCCCGCTGCAACTGGGCTCTTGGGAGCACAGTTATTTCATTCCCCCAGCAAGCGCTTCAGCGAATCCCGCGCGTTGGCTTCGCGCACGTTGGCGGCCGCGGGTTCCCACACGCGCTTGGCGAACTCGAACCACTCGCAAAAATTCGCCGCGCCCTTGTTGGCTTCCGGCTCCGCCCGTCGTTCCCGGCACTGCTGCGCCATGCGCGCGTCGTAGTGCGTGCAATTGAGGCAGACGTGCAGGTCCGCGCGGCAACGCTCGCAGGTCTCGCTGCGACCGGGCGTGCCGCTCAGCAGGTAGGGCGTGCCGCATTGATGACAGTGTCGGGTCAGGCCGGGGGGAGCGGAACTCATGGCGGGCGGTGTGAAGGTTGGGATTGCGTGCGGCTTCAGATGCGGTTTGCTGGCCCGCATGAAACGCATTCTCTCGGCGATCGCAATCGCGTTGATGATCGGCGGCGCCGTCCGCGCCGCGGAGAGCACCACCAACGCGCCAGCCAAGGCGGCCGCGGCACCCGGTGAAACCGCCCTGTTTGACGGCCGCTCGCTCCAGGGCTGGAAGATCACCGATTTCGCCGGGAAGGGTGAGGTGCGTGCCGAGGAAGGGTTGCTGGTGCTGGAGCAGGGTTACCTGACCGGGATCACCTACACCAACGCGTTGCCCAAGGGGAACTACGAGCTCTCGCTCGAAGCCAAGCGAGTGATGGGCAACGACTTCTTCTGCGGCCTGACCTTCCCCATCGCAGGGACCAACGCCACGCTCATCCTGGGCGGCTGGGGCGGCGGTCTGGTGGGGATCTCGAGCATCGACGGCCTCGACGCTTCGGAGAACGAGACCATGAAGATCATGAGCTTCCAGCGGGACCGGTGGTACGCGGTGCGCGTGCGCGTCACCGCCGACAAACTCGAAGCCTGGCTCGATCAAGAGAAGATCGTCGACGTGGCCACCAAGAACCGAAAGTTCAGCCTGCGCTCCGGCCCCATCGAGGAAAGCGTGCCGCTCGGCATCGCCACCTACGAAACCAAAGCGCACCTCCGCAAGATCACGCTCC
>JADLFD010000255.1 GCA_020845805.1 Verrucomicrobiales bacterium
CCGACCCCGCCCGCGGCAGCCATCGCTTCTATCGCGTGCGCTAAACCCCGCGCCCACCCGGCCAGGTCCCGCCTCAGCGGGACGTGCCGCTGTCTCGTTCCACTCGGGCCAGCGCGCGGAGCTCCGCGTCGCTCAACACGCGGTCAAATACCGCGATCTCGTCCAACCGCCCCTCCCACGAGTCCTGACCGTCACAGCGCCCGCCCAGAAACCAGGGGTGCTGAGCCCCACCGGTCAAACGGGACGACGGGGCCTCCAACTCCAGCCCGCCGTTCAGAAACATCCGCACCCGCCCAGGCTCCCGGGTCATGGCCACGTGCTGCCAGCTCCAACGCGGTATCACCGTGCGCCCCGCCACCAACGTCGCCCCCGGTTCCCCCGACAGGAAAACCAGCCGCCCCGCATGCGCGGCCGCACCCCCCAGACCGAGATGCTCGCTCCACGCACTCCACCCGTGATCCGGCCCCACCGAGCACAACCATCCCGTGACCCCACGCCCCTCGGTCGGCATGCCATTCCACGCCCACAATGAAACGGTGTATCGCTCCCCCAGCGACGGCATCACCGCACGGAGTCGTCCCCCGGCGAAATGGGCCGCCCGATTCTTCTCTCCCGCCTCGCAGAATGCGGCCGAAGCCGGCCCCTCCAGATAAAACGTCACCCCGGGCTCGTAGATCGCGTCCCGCCCATGACTCGAGGCGTCGGCTGCCCGCGGCCCCTGAAACTCGTCCAACCGCCACCATGCCACCGGTCGGAGCTCCGCCACCCTCCGCGCCGCGGAACCGCGCGACGCGCGAACCGGGCGACGTGCCGCACGCGTCACGGTCTCGAGCAGACTCAACGCCGTGCCCACCAACTTCGGTTCCGCCGTGACTTCCAGCCCCGCCGACCGCGCGGCCCAGGTATTGTACCCACCCAACGGATGCTGCTCCGGCGGCGGAACGTAGCCATCGCCGCCGTTGGCCAACTCGATCACCATGGTCTGCGCCAGCGGACTCGCCGCTTTGAGCTTCAAGCCCGTGATCGCATACGTCTCTGTCGGCAGCGCCACGATGCCGATCGATCCCACCCGCACGGCCTGCACCACCACCTCCGTCTGCTGCGCGTCGTGCAACAAAACCTGCTCGCGCGCGTACACTTCCGTGGTGTCCTTCGGCCCCCGATCCCCCATCCCGTCGACGATCCGCCTCGCCCATTCCAGCCGCTGCCGATCCGGCACCCGGTACCGAAGCGTCACCCTCTGCTCCTCCATGCCCAGCTCGGCCGGCACTTCGTGACGGATCCCCGACTGCGCCTTCACCGCCAGGTCCAGCAACCCCTCGGTATACGACGCCATCGACAGGTTCGGATCCCACTCCGCCGCCGGTCGCGTGTAGTCGCGCCTCCAGATGTCGCCACTGCACCCGTGCGACAACAGCCCGACAAACGGCGGGTAGCCCTCCGCCGTGGTGGCCGCCAATCGCCTCTTCAGGCCCTCCGAAAACAAACCAAAATAGTCCGCACTCACCGGCGCATCGGAAAAGTAGTGCATCGAAAAGTTCCCCAACACTGCCAGGGGCCGCCCGTCCATCGCCTGCACCGAAACCAGACTGAGATCGGGATCCTCCGGCCCCGCCTCACCCGTGACATCATCCCAATTCGCCGCCGCGTGCATGTTGGCCCGCACTGTGCGGTTCCCGAACGGATCCTCTACCACGCGGTCCGGACGACGAATCCACTGCCTCGGCGCCGTGAAACTCGCCGCGTCGATCACGCCATACCCCACCCGCGCGGGTTCCAAATGACGCTGCGCCGCGCGCATCGATTCCACGATGCGCTCGCGTAACACCGGCAGATATCGCGGATCCGCCTCGGTCCCCAGGCAACCCATGGTCGCCGGCGCGGAATGCGTGTGCGTGGCGGAAATCAACATGCGCGACGCCGAGATCCCCGTCACCCCCGCCGCCCGCGCCTTCACGTCGTCCAGGAAAACCCGCGACATCATGCAGCTGTCCACCACCACCACCGCCACCTGCGTGGATCCCATGGCGAACACCAGCGCCCGCACCATGATGGGCGTGCGCACATTCGTCGCCGACTGGCTCAGCATCCCGCCGTTGATCAGCACCGGAAACGCCTGAGGCGAAGCCTCCACCGCCGCCGCTCCCGCACGGAATTCGTTCCCCGCCTCCGCGCGCCCCACCCCGACCAAGAGCACCATCGCCAGACTGATCAGAGTCGAGTACCGAGCCGGAACACCGCCCTGCCAATGCCGCGTCGCTTTCATCATGAGTGCTGGGTGACCTCCCGATCCTCTCCCACCGCGCTTCCGCGCACAACGGGGTTGGCATTGCTCGACGCCACTTTCTCCGCATCATCCTCCCCCCATGCAGGACCGCTCCCCCGCCTCTCCCCACCACGCCCCGTCATGGTCCGGACTCCTCATGCGGTGGCTCGTGATGACCCTGGCCCTGGTCCTCCCCTTGGCCGCGCGGCCCGCCGAACCTCCCGCCCTCCAGCTCCAAGCCCTCCCCAACCAACAGCTCCGACTCACCTGGAGTTCACCCTCCGCCGGCCAGAACTCCACGGTCCAGTTCGCCACCCGCCTCGTGGACGCAGACTGGAGCTCCCTTCCAGGCCCGGTCACGTGGCCGACCTCCGGCACCGAATGGACCGGCCCCCGCCCGATCTCGGACACCGCCTTCTTCCGTGTCCTGGTCACCGAAGCCGCCGGCCGCGGCTCCGTGGTGAGCAACCTGCCGTTGCGCTCGTTTGACCTCGCCGCGCTCAACAGCCTTTGGCAGTCGCGTCTCGTCCCCGGCTCCCCCACCCACGCCGTCACCGCGTGGCGCCTGGTCTACCGGACGATCGACGCCGCTGGGCAACCCACCATCGCTTCCGCCCTGCTCGTCGTCCCCACCGGCGCCACCAACGCCCTGCCGATCACCTCCTACCAGCACGGCACGGTGACCCGCCGCGAGGACGTGCCGTCCCGCCTCAACTCCGAAGCCGACCTCGGGCTGATCCTCGGCTCCACCGGTTACCTCACCCTGCTACCCGACTACCTCGGGCTCGGAGATTCCCCCGGGTTCCACCCCTACCACCACGCCGCCACCCACGCGTCCGCTGTGGTCGACGCGCTGCGCGCCGTGCGCACTCTCGCCGTCGAGGGCGGGCCCTATGGCGCACGCTGGAATCAGCAACTCTTCCTCACCGGCTACTCCCAGGGCGGCCATGCCACCCTCGCCGCCCAGCGCGAACTCGAACTGCACCATGCCGACGAGTTTTCCATCACCGCCTCCGCCCCCTGCGCCGGCGCGTACGACCTATCCGGAACCATGGCCAATGACCTGCTCTCCACCCGACTCCCCCCCAATCCGTACTACTCCGCTTACCTCCTCCACGCCTACGTGCACGTATACGGGAACCTCGCCCCCTCGCTGGGCGATCTCCTCCGCCCGCCCTACTCCAGCACGGTCCCGCCCCTGTTCGATGGCACCCATGACAGCGGCGAGATCAACGCCGCCCTCCCCGCCCAACCCGCCCTCATGCTCAAACCCGAGGTGCTCGAGGCGCTGCGTACCGACCCCCAGCACCCCATCCGACTGGCATTGAAAGACAACGACCTCCACACCGGCTGGATCCCGCGCTCCCCCACCCGGCTGTACCATTGCCCCGGTGACCAGGATGTCCTCTTCGCCAACTCGCAAGTCGCCTCCGACACCTTCAAAGCCGCTGGCGGCGCACCCGTGGAGGTGATCAACCCATGGCCCTTCTCCGATCTGGGCCACGGGGAATGCGTTCCTTTCGCGTTGCTCGGAGCCAAATTCTGGTTTGATGGCCTGAAGCATTGAGCCGCCTCCGGCCACCGCAAACCGCCCCTGATTTCCGCCAATTCACCACGGTTTTCCAGCAGCTCACCCCGGGACTATGGGGTCGCACCGCGGGAATCGCGTATTCCAACCGGCCGCACACCCAGCAGCCTATGGAATACACTCCATCAGTCCCACCCTTACTGCGCCTCGGAACCACCCTGCTTGGCGCAATTCTTGTCCTGGCCCAGGCCAATATCAGCGCGTACGGCCAGGGATGCGTCGCGGCGCGCGGGGGCGCCTGCTTCCACCTCCCCGGCATGGAACTCAAACCCCACGAGGGCTTCCAGGCCGGCGTCGGTTACCGCTGGTTCACCTCCGACCGGCATTACGTCGGCTCCCATGAGGAGACCCAGCGCCAGGCCGAAGGCAGCGAGGTCATCAATAAGTCGCACTTTGTCGACCTGAGCGTCAGCTACGCCTTCAACCCGCGCTTCAGCGCCAATCTCGCCATACCGTTCGTGTTCCACGACCGATCCCAGGTCATCCGCTCGAACGACGTCGCCCGCTCCATCCTCCAACGCTTCCACACGCAAGCCACCGGACTCGGCGATGTCCGCCTCACCGGGACCGGCTGGCTCCTCGATCCCACCAGCCAGCCCCGGGGCAATGTGCTCCTGGGCCTGGGCGTGGATATGCCGACCGGCGAGGAGGATGAAACCGACACCTTCCAGGTCTTCGACGCGGCGTCCGGTCAGATCGTCGCGCGTGAGCGGACCGTCGATCAGTCCATCCAGCCCGGCGATGGCGGCTGGGGCTTGATCACGGAGATCTACGCCTTCTACCGCATCATCGACCGACTCAACCTCTACGCCAACGGCTCCTACCTCATCACACCCGAGGAGAAGAACGGCGTGCCCACCTTCCGCGGCAACCCGTTCGAAGCCATCATGTCCATCGCCGATACCTACATGGGCCGGGTGGGACTCGACTACACTTTGCTGCCGGAATGGGGACTGACCCTCTCCTTCGGCGGCCGAATCGAGGGGGTTCCTGTCCATGACGCCATCGGCGAGAGCGAAGGCTTCCGGCGTCCGGGCTTCTCCATCGCCGTCGAACCCGGCATCTCCGCCAGCCGCGCCGGCTGGATGTTCAACCTGAGCGCCCCGGTGGCCGTGCATCGCAACCGCGAACGCAGCGTGCCCGACGAACAGTTCACCCAGTCCTCGGGCGTCTATCGCCACGGAGACGCGGCGTTCGCCGACTTCGCCATCCTCGCCACCATCACGCGTCAGTTCTGAGGCCGGATGGGGCGCCGCCAGAACGGCGGCGTGATTCCTGCGCCCGACGCCCACGAGACTGCCCATCAGTCTCCGAATGGCTCCGGAGCGGGCGCAGCAGAGGGAGGCCGGGCGTCCATCAGGATGCCCGGCCTCTTCTCTTCGCGTTTCGCGCTCGTCCCTCCGCCTTCGTCCCCGAAACCTGTCGTGCCTCCGAATCCGCGAAACGCCTCGCCTCTCAGCGGACCGGAAACCAGCCGCGCAGGAACTGCTCCTCCGTGCCGTCGTAGACCGCCTCGGCCAGATGCTCGACCCCCAGCTGGTTGCCCCAGGAGTAGGTGATGGCTAGTCGGCCCTGCCACTCCACAAAGTCGATGTCCGAGTTGTTGAGATTCACCGCCTCCGCCAAGCGCTTGCGCTGCGCCTCGGTGAAACTGCTCGCCGCCGGCTGACGGTCCGCGGGCGATGCGCGCAGCACCGGGTTCAACGGACTCGCCTCCCAGGCCACCAGGTCCCTCGACCGCACCACGCGCATCTCGTAGCCCTGGTGCGCCTCCAAATAGAAGTCGTAGAACCATCCGTCGCGCCAGCGCAAGGCGTGCGGGGCTGTGTACCGATCCTTGGAGTACTGGCACTCGGGTCCTGTCATCGTCCACAACCGCAAATCAGGAGAACGCGCAAACCGCGCCGTGAACGCCACCCCGGCCTCCTCCGCCGGCTTGTCGATCTCGAACATCACCACGAAGTCGCGGTCGGTACGGCACAACGAGGTGTTGAAGATCCCATACCGACCTGGCGCGATCACCGGACGCTGCTCCCAGCTCTGCAGATCGCGGGAAACGAACAGGTTCACCCGATCGCGCCCCTGCGTGCCGGTAACCCACACCTGCCCCTCGTACGCCAGCACGCTCCCGAACTCATGGCCGTCCGCGAAGGGCGGACTCACCTCCCCGGTCGAGGGATCGCGAAACCGAAAGTAATTCGTGCCGCGACGATTGTCCCAGTAGCTGTCCCGCACCCACTCGAACCGCCAAAGCCGGTTCGAGATCACCACCGGCGTGGTCTCCACGAGATCCAGATCCACCGTCCCCAGCTTCCGAATCAACGGTCGTCCGTCCGTGTCGACCGGGCCACGGTCGGGTCCCGAGGCCACACCGGAGTGTTTCAGGATGAACTCCACGATGGGAGTCGAGTCGTCGAGCCCGTGCGGATGATGCTTCACCCCGGGCTTGGCGATGAGCGTGATGTCCCCGCCCAACTTGCGATAGCGCTCCGCCACCACTCCCGTGTTCTCGTCCCAAGGAACCACCTCATCCGCGTCACCGTACACGTGCAGCAGCGGCACCCGCGCCTCGGCCAGCACGGCCAACTGGTCAACGGGATTCCGGCCATAGGCCATCGCCTCGGCATCGTCCCGGAATCCGTACTGCTGCCGCACCAACTGCCAGTCGCGCGCGCTCCCCGGCCCCTTGCCCTTGCCCCCCGGCCAACTCCGGAAATCACAGACCGGCGCGTCTCCATACAGGCAGGCCACCCGGGTGGGATTCGCAATCGCCCAGTTGTAGCAATACAAGCCGCCGCGACTCAGCCCCACCAGCGCGACCTTCGGGGCCAAGCCGTGCTTCGTTGTCAATTCGGTGTACAGAGCGTCCCAATGCTTCACCGCCCCGGGACTGCCCAACATGTCCGGCACCGACAACGATACGATGTGAAAACCGCGTCCCAGCAACGCGAGGTCGGGAGCCGGTTTGTGACCAAAAAACTCTCCGTGCCAGACCCAGGGCTTGCCCGGCGCCGCCCGGTGCGGCACCACCACCATCGCCGCGCGCCCGTCCACCTCGAAGTCGTAGCGGTCAAACCCGTACCACGCGGACCGCTTCCCCGGAAAATCCACCCCCAGCACCCGGCGCAACTGCGAGCCCAGATCGTCCGCCGTCGACTGCGCCTCGGCCAGCGGGCGCCCCTTGTTCATCCCCGGCCGCACGTGGCCGGTCTCGGTCAACCACGCGTCCTTCAACAACCGCTGGCGCTGTTGCACCAACGCCAGCACGTCCGCGGCGCGCGGGTGCAGGGTGTTGAGGATCTCCGGTGACTCCGAGGCCACGACGGCCGCCGCCGCCCCCCACTGCCGCAGGACCTCGCGTGCGATCAGCCAATGCCCCGTGGTGTTGGCATGCACGCCGTCGCCTGCGAGCAGGAACTTGGGATCCGTCTGACGCTTCGTGGCGAGGAACTGGTTCATCGGAGTGTGCGTTTCCACCACCACCCAGCCCTCGGCGCGACGTTCCACCAGCCACTCGGAGTAGCGATCCAGCACACTGTTGTATCCGACAAAGGGTTGGCGGTATTCCGCCAACCCCGCCGGCAGCGTCCCCCCACCCAGCGGCATTGGATCAAAGACCGGCGGAGTGAGATGAATCACTCGCGCCCCCGCCGCCGCCGCCCGCTCGCGCAGTCGCTGAATCCCCGCCCGGAATCGTGCGAAGCGATCCTCCGCCAGTGGGTGATAAATGCCGTCGTTCATCCCATAGCAGGCAACCACCACGTCCGGCTTCAACTTTTCCAGCACCCGACCCAGCCGCTCATGCACGTCCGGACGCGGAAACGCGCCTCCCGCATGTCCCGGTTCGGACAGCCCCGAGGCCGTTTCGCTGGGAAGCCCGACGTTGATGAACTCCACCCGGGACGCGGGGTGCGCGAGACGCAGCCAAGTCTCCAGGAACTCCACGTACTCGCCCGCATACGTGATGCTGTCCCCGAGGAACACCACCCGCCGCGCTTCGGCCGGCGCGAGGTCGGCCGCACGCGCTTCGGCGACACGACACGCAACACCGACCACGCAGGCCACCAGCAGGGCGCGCGCAAGGAACAAGCCGTCTCGGAAGGACTGGGATCGCATGGGTGCGCCGAACCTGCCGTCCACCCCGCGTCGGAGCAAGCGTCACGCGGCCGGAGGCCCCGATCAGTCAGCACGATTTCGTTATCGAGCCAGTCCCCCAACCCAGCGCGGCGGATCTATTCCGTCCCGGACTTAGGCTGCGCCTCGGCTTCCCCGGTCTCCTTCTCGACCTTCTTCCCACGCTTGTGGCGCTCCTTGGATTCCACTTCCGGATCAGGCGGCACGTCCTCGCGCCAGGCCTTCAACAGCGGCGCCTTGCGGTCGAGATCGCGCAGCAGCTCGCGAGCCTGTTCCGGCGTGCGCGTGATCTTCGGACGCAAAAACACCATCAACTCCACGTTGCGCGCGGTCTTGTCCTTCTTCTTGAAGGCCCAACCGAGGCCCGGGATGTCGCCCAGCACCGGCACGCGGCGCACGGTATCCGAAATCTGCTTCTGAATGATCCCGCCCAACACCAGCGTCTCCCCGCTGCGCGCCGTGACGTCCGTGCGGAAATTACGAGTGTCCAGGATCGCGCCGCCAAACAACGTCTGTCCCGGCTGGATGCCGGAGGACTCCGCGCGGATGCGCAGCGCGACATCCCCCGAGGTGTTGATGTGAGGAGTGACCTCCAGGATGATGCCCACTGACTTGTAATCAAACCCCTGCACCAGTCCGTTGATGGTGTTCTGGCTGCTGTTGATGAACGGCACCTGCTGTCCCACAAAGAGCCGGCCCATCTCGTTGTCCGAGACGTTGATCTGCGGCTCGGCCAGCACCGTGGCGTCGGTGTTCTTCCGCAGGAACTGAACCAGGACATCGAGATTCACGTTGGCATCCAGAAGCCCCGACCGCAGCTGGGACAACGTCTGCGCCACGTTCCCGAACCCCGGCGTGTTGACGGCCGTCTGGCCGCCAAAGCCCTTCTGATACCGGCCACCCCCGGTCCCCAGGATGGAACCGTCGTAGTCCTCGGAGGTGAACACCTTCGAACCGTCGGGCGACCAGCGCACTCCCATCTTATCCAGCTTGTCCGTGCTCACTTCGATGATGCGCGCCTCGATCAACACCTGGGCCGTGGGCGCATCCATGTCCTCCACCAGCTTCATGATCTGCGGCAGCAGATGCATGTTGGCGGAAACCAGCAGCGCGTTGCTGCGTTGGTCAGCCACGATGCGCACGCGCCCCACCAAATCACTCACCTGTCGCGTGGTCGTGCGACCGTCGTTCCCACGCGGATTGTCCGGTTGCCCGCCGATCCACGGGAAATAGCCTTCGTCCTTCGACTCCTGACCCAGCTCGAAACTCGCGTCGCGCGGTCCGGTGCTCTGCTGCGGATTCTGCGGCTGCCCCGGGTTCTGCTGCGGTTGCTGCGGATTCTGCCGCAGTGGCGGCGAACCGTTCTTGGCGAACAGGATGTTCAACGTGGTGGACAGGTTCGCCGCCTTGGCGAATCGCAGCGGGATGCGCAGCGTCGTCTCCCCCGCCTGGGAGGGGATGTCGAGCTGCTTCAGGATCTCCTCCACCACCGCGAGATTCTCCTTCGAGTTCGAGGTGACGATGATGGTGTTGGAATACGGTTCGCTGGTGATGCGCACCTTGCCGTAGAGACGACCGACGTCCCGATCCGCCGATTCCGGCTGCCCCTCGTCGTAGTACCAGTACGGCATGCTCCGCGTCTGCTTCTTCAGAAACAACTCGTTGAGCACGTCCTCGATGTCCACCGCACTGACGAACTTCAACTGATAGATGCGCGGGGCGAGGCTGTCGTCGTCCACCGGCTCGTCCAACTCCCGCACCATCTTCTCGATCGACGGCATCTGCGCCGGCGGCGCCTGCACCACGATGGAGTTCCGACGCCGGTCCGCGACGACCGCCACCTTCTTTCCTGACCCGGGTCGGTCGGAGGAGAAAAAGATGTACCGATAAGGACTGTTGTTGTCGTTGCCCGACTCGCTCAACTGCTCCAGTTGCTTGGCCACGTCCTGCGCATCCGCGTGCTTCAGCGCAAAAGTCCTCGTGATCTTCTCCAGCGCATCCACGGTGTCCAGGGAGGCCACGAACTTCGCCACCGACCGAAAATTCGCTTCGCTGGAAAGAATGATCAGGGAGTTCGATCGGTCGTTGGCCGCCACTTCGACGGTTTCCTTCTGCGACCGCGCTCCGAGTTTCTGGTAGAGCGGCTGAACCTCCTTCACCAAATCCGTCGCCTGCACGTGTTTCAGCGGCAGCGTGCGCACGGTGAAATCGTCCGGCTTGTCGGTGTCCAGGATCTCCACCAGCTTGCGCACCTCCTCCAACCGCGACTTGGGCGTGGTCACCACCAAACGGTTGGCCGATTTGTCCGGCCAGATCCGCACCTGCAGCCCCGAACCGCCGGTGCTGCTCGCACCCCCACCTCCGCCACCGCCACCTCCCCCGCCTCCCGGCATCCCCGGCATGCCGGGCATCGGACCGCCCCCCGACGAGGATCCCCCCATCGCGCGCCCGGTCGAGGCCGACCCCGGCGATTGCGCATTCAGAATGAGCCCCACCAGATTCCCCACCTCCTCGGCGTCCCCAAAGCTCAAAGAAATCACCTCCACCACCGAATCGCCGATGGAAGTCACATCGAGCTCGCGGATCATCTCCGCCGCCAGTCGCAGGTTGTTGTTGTAGTCCGTCACCACCAGTGCGTTCGCACGGTCATCCACTTCCACCGTCGCCTTCTCCGAAAGAACCGCCCGCACCTTCTCCCGCAGTTCGACCGGCGATACGCGCGTGAGCGGAAAGATTTTCACCAGCCGCTGGCGGCCCTCGGGAATGGACGTCTGGGCGGCATTCAGGATCTCGGGCGGCAGCTTGGCGTCCTGGCCCTCGGGTAAAATCAGGATCGAACCGCTGGTCTCCACCGCGTTGAACCCCTCCAAAGCCAACGCACGATACACGAGCTCGATCGCTTCGCGCGTGGACACCTTCTTCGAACTCACGATGGTCAACTGACACTGCACGCGCGGGTGCTTCACCACGCTCTTGCCCGTGGTCTTCGCCAACCACTGCACAATCATGTCGACGTTGGCGCCCTGAAAGCTGACCTGGATCTCCGTGGGTGGAACCTCATTGGTGGCGACGTTCGGCGGGCCTCCCGCTCCCGGAGGAACTCCCGGACCGGGAAGGCCTGGCACCGCCCCCGCCACCGAAGGCGGCACCGCGTTGGTGGGCGCCGACGACGCCCCCGCCACGGGATTCGTCGATGACCCTGCCGCCGCATTGGTCGACACGGTATTGGTCGACGCGGGTGCGGCGCTCGGCGGAGCGGCTCCACGCCGGTCGCACGAGGCCAGCCCCAACGCCATCAATAGCGTCAGCGTCAGAACCAGGCCCATGCCCGAAGCGGGATGCGGCGACGTCGGAGCGGGTCCGGATCGATCCCCCGCCGAGGCCGTTGGTAATCGTGAGTTCACTTGGTTTCTCCCTTCGCTTTGGGCAGGAGGCTCTCGCCGCCGTAACCCTGAAAGATCGTTAGTTCCTTCTCCTGTCCGTTTTCCCGCACCAGCACCCGATTGGTGCCGACGCGAACCAACTCCACCGACCCCAACCGGTCCCCTTCCCGAATCATCCCCACCTGGCCCTCAGGGCTCCGCAGAATCACGTCCCGCCCCACAATCCCCATCAGCGCCATCGGCGGCGGACGAATCACCGGCCCCAACAACCCACTCTGAACCAAATGCCCCGCCTTCACTCCACCCGGCCCCGATGGCGCCGCTCCCGGCATACCAGGCATACCAGGCATACCAGGCATACCAGGCATACCAGGCATGGGCATCGCACCCGGCGGAGGACCGCCCGGGTCCCCCGCGGGATTGCCTGACTCCGCCTTCGGCGCCGGAGCCGACCACGTTGGAACCCGCGGCACCGTGACCGACTTCAAGGGCTGGGATCGTCCGAAGCCTCGCACCACCTGCTGCGCCAGCACGACACACAGCACGGCACACAGGATCTTCAACCCAAGTTCTGCTCGATCACGCATCAGGCCTCCTCTTCGAGCCTCGCCAGGGTTCGAAATTCAGAATCATCACCGTCACCGTCAGACGCGCGGATCCCGGCTGGGTGCGGTCCGGCGCCAGTTGCACCGTATCGGCCACCAGCGGATAACCGAGCGTCCCCATGCCGTGTAGGAACCCTAGAACCGCCCCCACGGGTCCCACGCCCTCGATCTGCACGGTCGCCAACTCCCGCGCCGCCGAACGCGACGCGGTCTCGCGCACCGGTCCCAGCTGGAGGCCCGCGCTCATGGCGGCGTTGTGCATCGCCGCCACCGCTTCCGCGATGAGGGTGTTGGTGGTCTGTTTCGCCGGGTCCATGCGGAACTGCTCCATCAGTCCCTCCAGTCCGGCCGCCTTGTCCGCGGTGACTTCGACCCGGGTGCGGAGCGCCTGCGCGTCGCGTACCAGCCGCAGGTACGCGGCCCGTCGCTTCTGCAACGCGCTCCACGTGTCGAAGCCGAAGAACAACACCAGATACACCGCCAGCCCGATGGCGGCGTAGCGGATCGTGCGCTTTTCCTGGGGTGATAAGGATCGCATGCGTGACAGGATTAGGATCCGCGAGGTTTCGGTGCCTCACCCGGGGCGGAGGTGGCCCCCGGATCGTCGAGTTTGAGAATGGGCAGCCCCTCACGTAGCGAGGCCTCTTTCCAGTGCGCCGTGATGCGGTAATTCACCTGCTGCCGGTCCGGTGTCGGGGTCTGCTCATCCACCACCACCGTGGTAAAAAAGCCCGACTCCACCAGCTTGGATCGAAAGCCCACCACGTCCTGCGACGTGCGTAGCGCCCCCCGCAACACCAAGTCCCCACGTCCGTTCATCGAAACCGACTCCAACTGCGTGCCCTGAGGAATGGACTTCGAGATCACCACCAACGCGTCAAGGTACGGCGGTTGGCTCTGCTTCAGGTTCCGCATGAACTCCCACTGCTCCTCGATCTGCGCCAACCGCGGTTCCTCCGCTTTCAAGGCCGCCACCCGCCGCGCCAATCCTGGCTGAAGTAAGGCCACCTCCACGTGCGGCGCCGCCAATGCCAGCCCCAGGAGTATTGCCGCCAATACCGCCCACCGGCGCGGGATCCCGCGGGCCAGCGCCGGATGCGCTTCCACCACCGGCACGCGCAATTCGAGCACCGCCTCGGAATCCCCGTGGTGCGCCCAACGCTCCAACCCGCGCAGCAGGGCGGTTCCTCCCGCCGAGATCGTCGGAGCCACCCGCCACCCGCCCGCGCGCGGGCACGTCCGGCGCAGGCCTTCCACCAAAACCTCGCCCGTAGCGCCCTCCACCATCACCGTGGCCGGGAGATCGGCGCGCTCGCGCGCAACCTCGCCCAGTGCCTGCGCCAGCACCGCATCCAGCACGGAATCCGCCTTCCCCGTCTGCCACCACTCCCGCACCCGCCCCGCCGCCTCATCCATCGAAACGACCGCGCGACCCGCATAGTCGGCCGCCAACCGCTCCAGTCCCCAGGGCACCACCCGCACCGACTCGAGTCCGTGCGCGTCAAACGCGGCCCACTCACTCGCCCGGCCCTCCACCACCAGCAGGCAGCCCGCGCCACTGATCTCTCCGCTCTGCCCTCGAACCCACGCCGAAAGGGTGAACCTTGGCTGGAGCCCGCACGCCTCCAGCAACACGCGATAGTCATCGATCACCTCGCGTTTCACCGCCGCCACCACCACCTCCTGGGCCACCGCCCCAGCTCCTCCACTCACCCGGGCAAATCCCCAGGCCAGCTGCTCCGCCGGCAAGGGAAACTCCGCCTCCACTTGCATGGCCACCAACGCCTCCAGATCCGCTCCCCCACCACTGGGCAGGGAAAACCGCCGTACCGTGACGCCACGTGCCGATACCGCGCACCAGGCGTGCAACCTCGGCTGCCATGCCGCACGCCCGATCCAGGCGGGCAGTTCCTTCGCCACCAACTCCCGCGTCGCCTCCCCCAGACGCCCGTGCGAGGAACGTTCCAGTCGCCACTCGCGCACCGCGCCTCGATGATGCACCCGCATCGAGTCCTGACCGCACTCGATCAGCACGGGATTCGAAGTCATCCACGCCGGTCGACTCATAAGTCATCCTCCCTGTAAGCCACAGTTCTGACTTCGCTCCCGGTCACGCGGACCACCACCTCCACCCGTCGCACCGCCCCCGTCCCCGGCATACGCCCCTCACCCAGGATACGATGCGTCTCCGATCGCGCCGTCACCCGCGGCGCCAACTGCTTGAACGTCTCCTCGGTGATCCCGGGCACGAGCAGAAGGTGGGCAATGTTGGGAAGTGAACCGTTGGAGGACCGATAGGAGATCAGCGCCTGTGCCAACTCGCGAGTCATGCCCGGCAAACACCTCAAGACCTCCAACCCTGCGCTGTTGACGTTCACCACGCCCACCAACTCCTCCTCGTCACTCGTCGTCACCTCATCCGCGATGTCCCGCAGCAGATTCGCATCGATCACCTTCGGTCCGTTGTTCTCAGGCGGTCCCCCAGGCCTGGGTGCCTCCGCAGCTGGATTCCCCTCCGGTCCTCCCGGCCCCCCTTGACCCGGCCCCGCCGCGGGCGCCTGCCGGACCTCGAGCAAATCGGCCACGCTGTCCAACGAGCCACGACCCCGATGCGCCACGATCGCCTTCGCAATCTCCGCCGTGATGCCCTGCACCCCGGTCAGGGCCGATTCATCCGCCGTCTTCAGATTCACTCGGGATCGTCCCGACGCACTCACATTGGCCACCGCCGAACGCACGGTGAGTGACCCGGCCCAACCGCGATCCGCCGCCGGTTGCCGGATGGGCTCAGACTCCCCCTCGACTTCGCCCTCGACCGAATCCACCTCCCGGAATCCCGTGCCTTGCGTGTCGTCCCCAAACAGGTCCTCCGACCTCACGCCGCGCACCATGAGCAACTCGCGGATCGTTTCGAGCGGACCGTCGCGGATCCGCACCGGATTGCGCCCCACGGCATAGTAGTCCGCCTCCGCACCTCCCGGCCCGGGCGACTGATCTCCATCCCGCCAGTCCAGAATCGCGGCCACCACGTCCGAGGTCATCCCTTCGAGGCGCAGCAACTCCTCCGCCGAGGCGACGTTCACATTCAACCGGCTCTCCTCATCGCTCACCCCGTACACCATGCCGCCGCCTTCGTCCGCGCGCGCCGCCCGCACCACGCTGTATCGCCCGCGACCCAGTGGAATGTCTTGGAACTGGTCCGGGGCATCCGCCAACGCCCGTCCATGGCTCTGCGCTGATCGGCTGCGCTGGCGGGCGTCCTGGTACAGTAGCGCCTTCGCCTTCTCCACTCCCGCCAGGGCCAGATAGCGCGCCTGCACGGCGTCCCCATGATGCCGCACGCTCATCAAACCCATCCGCGACGAATGCAGCACGCCGATCACCAACAGCGACAGCAACGCCATGCACCACAACAACGCCACCAGGACTGAGCCACGCTCGCGCATGCGTCAGTTCCCTCCCCCTTCCGGCGTCGCACCAGGGGTGGCTGCCCCCGATCCGCCGGAGGCGGACGGCACCGAGGCCAGGACCAGCCTCGCCACCGTCTGAAACACCATCGCCGGCTCGGGTTCCACCGCCTCGGACTCGCTCCCCGCGCTGTCTTCCCCCCGCCGCCGCCTGGGATTGGGATCCAACGCCAGCGTGATGCGCACCGCTTCGGGCATCCCCGTCAGATTGGAACGCTCCCGCCGCGAACTCTCCGCCTTGCCCCGGCCTTCCGTGTCCCCCCAACTCTCGTACCACTCGAACCCGTCATAGTGCTCGATTCGCAGGGCCCGGATCCCCGTCACCATCACGTCCTTCCGTCCCCCGCGCGGTCCCTCCAATGGCAGGCCGGGATGACTCCGCCGACACAACGCCAGCAAGCCCGTGCGCTCGTCCTGCTCAATGAAGTAACTCACGGCGCAATAGTCACCCTCCCCCTCGCGGGTGGGGGTGAAATGGTGCGTCGCAAAATCCAGACTGTCCGCTTCCACCCCGCCCACGGTCCGATCGACGCCCAAAAACTCGGAATCCCCCGGCAGGGCACACGCCGATCGCAACTCGGCCGCCATGCGGTCCAGCACCACCCGCGCCCCTTGCGCGGCCTCCAACCGCGGATCCATCAGCTTCTGAGTGGCGAGCGCGGCGCTCAGACAGGCGTACCCCGCCGCCAAAATGACTCCCATCAGCGCCGCGCTGATCATCAACTCCACCAGCGTGAACCCACGCCGGGAATCCCGGAAGCTCCCGCCCAAGGCCTCTCTTGTCCCCTCGCGACACCGCCACCTCACGAGCCACCGCCTCTCCGCGCACGCCGCTGCGCCTCGCGTTCCCGCCGTGATTCCGTCTCGGTGGTGCCCAGCGGCACTTCGAACAACAACGTGCGCAACTCGTACACCGCCCCCCCGTCATCAGCCGATTCAATGGTCACCGCCACCTCATGCAACCCCTCGATGCCCGCGTCCGAAATGCGCTGCCTCCACCGGTACTTCGTCAGATCCCCACCACACGTACCTTCCGTCTCGCCATCAGTGAGATATCCCTCCGCCCGCAACAACTCCACCTGGCCCGCCGCAAAAAGTGACGCCGCCGTCTGCAACTCGGTCTCCTTGGCCGACTTCAACGCCGTGGCCAACCCCTGCGTCAATCCCACCACCCCCACGCCAAGCACCAGAATGGCGCACATGACCTCGACCAACGAGAAACCCCGCGCACCACCCAGCCGCCGCCAACCCGCGTTCGGTCGCGCCGCACCACGCCGCGCCGCACCAAACCGACCCCCCATGTCCAGTGGCGAGTTCATCGGCGGGGAACCTCCGTCACACGCATTCGCCCGGTCACCGGATTCACCTGCACGGCCAACCCGAACCCGCTCCGGTCGCGCAACACGATGTCGTCCCCCTCCGCCGTGCCGTCCGGATGGAAAACCAGCGCCATCGGCGGCGCCGACTCTCTCCCCTCCTGCATCCCCCTCGGACGCGGCGCGTCCGCACCCTCGGCCTCGCCCCCGGCCTCCAACCCCGGAGGACGGCTCTGAACACTGATCCGGTCGTCAATCTGACCGTGGCCGTCCGGAACATCCCGCACCCTCACGAACCCCCCGCCCCCGCGCGCGCCCCGCACCCGGCGTTCCAACTGGAAGTGTCCCGTGACCGGGTCGAACCGGATGCGATGCACCTGGTTCAGACTCACCGCGCGGCTCTGCGCGATGCCGCAAGCGTCCACGACCTCCCGCGCCGAAGCGCGTAATAGGGCGTCCTCCAGGCTGCCCCGCATCTCGGGAATGACCAGCGCGGTGAGAATGGCCATGACCACCACCACCACGATCATCTCGACCAGGGTGAAGGCCCGCGCCCGCACCCTCACTCGGGACCACCGCGCTGGAGCCAGGATTCGCATGTCGTAAAACTCGAATCGCACCGGTCACCAGTTCCCAATATCCGCCCCCTCCCCCTCGCCCCCGTCCGAGCTGTCACTCCCGCGCGACCAGAGATCGTAACCCTTGGGATTGCGCGTGCCGGGACTGCGATACTGGTAGGGATTGCCCCAGGGATCCGGGATGGCCTTGTCGATGTAAGGCCCCCGCCACTTCTTGTCGTCCCCCGATGGAGCCTCCACGAGAATCTTCAGGCCTTCGTCCGTGGTGGGGTAGCGATCCAGGTGGACGTTGAAGCGCTCGAGCGCTCCGCGGAACTCGGCGATATGCGCCTTCGCGGCGCCCACCTTGGCGTCATAGGTGGTGCTCACGAACTTCGGGATCACCGTCGCCGCCAGGACGCCGATGATGATCACCACCACCATGATCTCGATCAGAGTGAACGCCGATTCCGGCGTCCGTTTGCTTTGGGTTCTCATACGGAAAGGGTTCGATCTGGGTCTCAGTCCGGAAATGAGCTCAGGGGGAGTCAGCGCATCGTTCGACTGATGTTCAGGATGGGCAGCAACAACGCGATGACCATGAACCCCACCAGCGCGCCCACCACCAGGATAAGCACCGGCGCGAGCAGCGACACCAAGGTCTTCGTCCTGCCCCGCGTCTCACGCTCCTGGATCTCCGCCACCTTCAGCAGCATGTCATCCAACCGACCTGTCTCCTCGCCCACCTCGACCATCTGCACCACGCCGCGAGGGAAAAGCCCCAGCTTGCGCAGCGGCGTTGCCAGGGAATCCCCGCCCTTGGTCTCTTCGGCGACGCGTGCAATCTGGGCCGACAACACGCGATTGCCGATCGTCTCCTCCACGATGCGCAACGAGGGCAGCAGCGAGACGCCGGCGCGGACCAGAGTGCCCAGCGTGCGCGCGAATCGCGCCAGTGCCGACGCGCGGAACACCGCCCCCACCAGGGGCAGGCGCAGTTTCCATCCATCCCAGGCCGCCGCCCCTGCCGCCGTCCCAAGATATCGCCAGAGCGCAAACCCTAGACCAAGGCCCGCCACCAGCATCAGTCCCCAGTGGTCTCGGAAAAACCCGCTCACCCCCAACAGAATCCGCGTGGGCAGCGGCAAGGTGCCCATGTCGCGCAGCATGCCCGAGAGCTTCGGCAGTACGAAGGTCAACAACACCACCACCGTGACCAGTCCGAATCCCAGGACAAACACGGGATACGCCACCGCGGTCACCACCTCGCTCCGCACCTCGTCCTCGTGCTCCATCAGCGCCGCCAGATCGTCCATGACCTTGGGCAGCACCCCTGCCTCCTCCCCGACACGCACCATGCTGATATAAAGCCGGCTGAACATCGCCGGGTGCTCCTCCAAGGCTCCAGATAGCGATATCCCCTTCCTCACCGCCGCCGCCATTCGCGTCACCGCCTCGCGCATCGCCGCGTTCTCCTCCTCCTCCGCCAAACTGTCCAACGCCTGCGGAATCGGGATCGCCGCCCCCAACAACGCGCTGATCTTGCGCGTGAACGCGGTGATCTCCTTCCTCCGCACACGCCCCCCCGGCCTCGACTCCACCACCACCACTCCCGTCGCGGCTCCCGCTCCCGCCGCCTCCGGGACTCTCGTTCCACGCACGGGCTCCAGACGCGAAGGAAACAGCCCGCGCTGCCCCAGCAACCGAAGCGCGGTGCGACGGTCCTCGGCCTCGATCACCCCCTCCACGGCCGCGCCGTTGCCCTGCATGGCCTGGTACTTGAAGGCACTCATTCCAGCAGATCCCCGGATGACACCCGCAAAATCTCCTCCAACGAAGTCATGCCCGCGGCCGCCTTGCGCAGGCCATCCTGGTGCATGGTCAACATGGTGCGCTGCGCCACCGCTTTCAGCTCGGCGTTCGACTGCTTGTGCAGGATCAACTCGCGCAACTCCGTGCTGATGGCCAGCAACTCATAAATGCCCACCCGCCCCCGGTACCCCGTTCCCCGGCACTCCTCGCACCCCGCCCCCGTGTAGTAAGCGTCCACCAGCGGCCGGCCACTCAAGGTCTCCATGCGTTCCCGCACCGCACTGGTGATCGCCGCCTCCACGCGGCACGCCGGACACAACCGCCGCACCAACCGCTGCGCCAGCACGCCGTCCAGCGAGGAGGATATCAAAAAGGCCTCCACTCCCATGTCCAGCAGACGCGTGACCGCCCCGGTCGCGTCGTTCGTGTGCAGCGTGCTGAACACCTGGTGCCCGGTGAGCGCCGCACGAATGGCAATCTCCGCCGTCTCTGAATCCCGAATCTCCCCCACCATCACGATGTCCGGATCCTGCCGCAAAATAGCGCGCAGTCCGTTGGCAAAGGTGAAATTGCGACTCGGTCGCACCGGAATCTGCGCCACGCCCGCCAGCTCGTACTCGATGGGATCCTCGATGGTGATGATCTTCTTCTCGGTGGTGAAAATGCTCTGCAGAATCGAGTACAAGGTGGTGGTCTTGCCGCTCCCCGTCGGACCGGTCGCCAGAAACAACCCGTGCGGCTTTTCCACCAGCCTCTGCATCAACTTCACCCGCTCGACGTCCAACCCAAGCTCCTCCAGGGTGAGCACGCGCGACCCCTTCTCCAGGAGCCGCATCACCAGACTCTCCCCGTACTTGGTGGGCATGGTGCCCACCCGAATATCCACACGGTGCCCGCGGTGATGAATCTGGATGTGCCCATCCTGCGGCATGAATCGCTCGGCGATGTTCATGTCCGCCATGATCTTCACGCGCGACACCAACGCGGCATGCAGATGCTTCGGCGGCGGCGGCTGGACCTGCAACAGACCATCACTCCGGTAGCGGAGCTCAATCGCCTCTTCGTACGGCACGAGATGCACATCGCTCGCACGCTCGCGCAACGCCGTCGCCAGAATCACGTTCACCAGGTTGATGACCGTGGGCTCGTTGGCCATCACCTCGATGTCGTGGAGGTTCTTCCCCTCCACCACCGCCCCCCCGTCCGCATCCAGGTTCTCGAGCATCCGCTCGACCGTCACCTGATAGCACTCCCCCACCCGCTCGCGTACCGCCTCCGCCGGATACCGAACCAGCCCCACCTCCAGTCCGGTCAACAGCCGGACATCCTCGATCACCCGCGATGCCTCCCGCTCCGCGGGATCCCCCAGCGCCACCCGCAACACGCCCTCGCGCACGGACAACGGCAAAGCGTTGTTCTGTTTGGCAAACTCCGCCGGTAGCAGTCTAAGAACATCCGTCGGAACCACGGCCTCCAGCTCGGGAATCAATAGCCCGTTCCGCTCCGACGCGCTGCGCCGTGACGTCGCCCCGAACGCTTCCGGGTCGGACTCCGGCAATGGGTGGATGGTGCTCATGGGCACAGGCCCGGCCCGGCTCCCGGGAGCTCAAAGTCGTGCCTAGGCGACCGCGAGCCACGGAGACACAGCGCCCACGGGGGATCCCGCGGAGGCCGTTGGGTACGAGCCATGGACGGAGTTAACCCCACTCCTGTTCAAAAGTTTCTTCCGGAACCAACGGCCCGGTGCTGAGGGGATCACGAACGTCTGAATACGTGTGCCCACTTTTGTAAGCAATCCCAAAGGAGCCCGCCGAGCCATTCGTCACCGAAACCGATGCCCCCCCGCCGGCGCTAGTCGGTCCTGACTTCTCTTCGGTCACCCCCCCGTCACCGCACGCGACTCTCGTCCGGCACGAATCCGATGGCGTCCAGCATGGGCTTGATCTCCGGATTCGACATGAACAGACGCCAAATCAATCCGGTCCGGTGGTTCTCGATCATGACCACGATCGGCGCCTGGTTCAGTCCCATGTTCACTTCCTCGAACCAGTTCTCCGCCTGATTGAACCCATCATAAAAACCATGAATCCCCCAGATCTTCGCGCCCAGCATCCGGTAAAAATGACGCAGCACGACCATCGATTCCTCCGGGGTGTAGGGCATCGACGCCAAGGCGGCGTGACATTGTATCGTCCCGTTGTCGTCCCGGGGCTGCGCCTTCCCGCCCCCGGCGTGAATCCCGGCGGAGAAACCCCAGCAATTCGCCCCGTACCCGGCATGGCGCCGTGGATTGGCGATCGCATGCGCGCGTTGGATCAACGCCAGGTTCCGGTTGTTGCGTGCGTAGTTGGTGTAGCGATCGCGCTTGCCACGCGGATCGAATCCCAGAAAGGAGAAATGCGTGAAGAACAACTCACCACCCGGCCCCACCCCGACCTCCACCGGAATTCCATAATACGAACCCCCGTTGGTATACCGATCCCCCTCCGTGGTCCGTCCCCAACCCTGCCGATACCGGATGGCCATCTCCGACTGCCCCGCCCAGCCCGTGTGATAAAGCGAGGCCGGCACGCTGTGAGTGGGAGAGGCGATCGCCAGCAGATAGACGATCATGGTCTCGTTCCATCCCACCAACGGATGCGAGATGTGCCAGGTGTGATCCGGGGACCAGTGCCAATACAATACCTCGCTGTCGGGGGTCTTCCGGAACCAATCCCACTCCACCTCGTTCCAGAAACCGGTGATGGCTCCCCGAATCTCCCGCTCCTCCGCCGTGTCGCGGTCGAAATACTGGCGCGCCACCAGGAGGCCCTGCATCAGAAACGCTGTCTCCACCAGGTCCGCGCCATTGTCGTACTTACCGAAATACGGAATCACGCGGCCCGTGCGGCCATCCAGAAAGTGCGGCCAAACGCCATGAAACCGATCCGCGCCTCCCAGGAATCTCACGATCTTCAGCAGGCGTTCGGCGGCCTCACGACGCGTCACAAACTGCCGCTCCGCGGCGACCACCAGCGCCATCACCCCAAACCCCGAAGAGCCCACCGCCACCAGATCCGGATCCCCGGGAAGGATCTCCAACGCCATCCCCGCGTTCGGATGCGCCGAATCCCAGTAGTACCGGAAGCAAGCCTCCTGCACCATGCTCAGCAGGTCGTCATCCCCGAACTTGCGGGTCGAAGCCTGGGCCACCGCGCTCGGTTCCGACATCCGACCCGCCGCATCCGCGGCGCGCACCCGGTACCACGCCGTGCGCCCCGGCGCGCCCAGCCAGTCCACATAGCGGTTCAGGTGCCCGGCCTGCGTCCCCAAGGGCTGAAACTCGCGGCCGTCCATCGACCGCTCAATCCGATAGGTCAACACATTGGATGCCCCGGACCCCGCCCAGCGAAGATCCACATGACTGTCCGCGCCCTGGGCAGTGAGCGCCGCTGGCGCGGACGGCACCTGCCCCACCCCCTCGGCCTCCGCCGCGTTCCCCACCTGCACCGAGTCGAGATAAAGCAGATGGTCCCCCGCGTCGTCGAGCCCCTGCACAAACGTCACGCTCACCAACTTCTTCGGGTCGAGCCGCGAGTCGTCGGTGGATCCAAAGGGAGCGGCGAAACCGCTGAAGGGGAGCCGCAGTCGCGTCCAGGTCCGTGCCGGCAACTCGGCGCCCCGCGCCACCAGCCGAATGGTCGGAGTCGAGAAGCCCGCCGAGTCCTGCACGGAAACCAGCGGGGAGGCATCGGACTTCAGTCCGCGCTCCGAGTACGCCCACAGTAAAAGCGCGTCCCCTTCGTACGAAAAACGCCGGCCGTAACGCGCCGGTGCCTTCAGGACCATGCGCCAGTCCCCACCCCGCGCCGACTTCCACTTCAAGCGCAGCGCATTGGGGGCAGTCACCACGTGCTGGGTGTGAACCGGGAAGCGTCCCTCCGAAAGCTCCAGCGTGCTGGGCGCTACCACCGAGCCCTCGCTGTGGAAATACCCACGATCAGCGAGGCTGTTCTCGAACACGACGGCACGATCGAAGAGGGTCTGAGCCAGGATTTGCGGGCCGGACCCAGCCACACTGAGGAGCCACACCACGATCCACGCAAACGAGGTTTTCATGCCGGGGAAGGAAGGAGATTTCATCGTGTCCGCTGCCGCACCGGATACGTCCGTTCATGGCCCCGCGCCGGGATGCGGAAGCTGTAGGAAGCTCCGTCCGAAGCGACGCTCGCCTGGATAAAATGACCTTCGCATTCCGCAGCCGCCCCCAGGTTGGCCATGAACTCGTCCGCCACGTTGTTGGTGGCACCATCCGGACGCGTATTCTGATGGACTTGGTACTGCGCCCGGAGGTCAGGCAGCGCCCGCAGGGTTTGCATGACCTCGGCCATGGTCCCCTTGGTGGGACCATTGTTCATGATCGTGACACGAGGGTTGAGCGCGCGAAGAAGATCCGGATGGTTGCTCACGTCGAGCCCATGATGTGTCACCTGATAGACGTCCACCTCGGGGACCAGAATCTCGGGATGAACCAGGGAGGCCTCGGCGTTCCAAGTGAGATCGCCCCCGTCGTAGAAACGGAACCCACCAAAACCCAACACCCACGCCGAGCTGTTCGCATTGTCAGAGGTGTCCCGGGCCTTGGCGGGAATCGTCGAGGCCGCCGCCACACGTGGCGACCAGGTCGCGACTCCCTCCGGGGTTGGTTTCCACACCTCCTGCCTCGCGATCACGCACCGGAGAAAAAGCGGCGTCCCGGCGCTTCGCAACGGCACCAGGGTCCCCGGGGAAACGCGGTGACGCTCACGCACGTTCAACTCCCGATAACTCTTGCTGGTCAACGGCCAGGTGGACTCGCGTCGACCGTCCGGGTCCGTCTGGGGAAGCCCATTGTCCCAGATTTCGTCGATCGGCATGAGCCCGGCCAGCTCGGCCGCGCCACCGAAATGATCGAGGTGAAAGTGAGTGACGATGAGGTGATGGATGCGCGTCAGCCCCGCCACCTGAGTCGCCACCCGGTGAATACGCGCGGCGTCCCGGCCGCCCGGATTCCCAGCGTCAATCAGCACCGACTCGCCCGTCGGGGTCACCACCAACGTCGAACCGCCCCCCTCCGAATCGATCCAGAAAAGGTGCAAGCGCCCGTCCGTCGCGGCCCGGCCAGCAAAGCCGACGACGAACACCAGAACCACCAAGCAGGAACGCCAGACCAGTCGCCAGGGCATCCCCGCGATCTACCTCAAAGGCTCCGCCCCAATCGAGACGGAAATCCGTTCCCAGCGGAATCGCGAGGCGATGCCCCCGCCTCAATCGCACCATCGGCTACGGCGCCACCCGAACCCGAATAAAGCCACCACCGTCCGCAGAGGTGATCGGCACTTCCACAGTCTGGGCCCCGGACGCCACAGAAGGCCCCAGTGTCTTGTGATTTTCCCAGGCTACGAAGTCGCTCGATCGCTCCACGTGGTAAACCCCGCCGGCGACCGCGTCGAAGCGCACCTCCAAAACCCCGGGAGACGTCATCCCCACGGTGAGGTGCGGCGCCGTCACCACCGGCTTCACCGTGACCTCCACGTTGGCAGCATGACTCGTGACCGAGCCCGCCGCGTTGCGCACGATCACCTGGTACGCTCCAGCCTCATTGGTCGTCGCTGCCGCGCGCGCCAGCACCGCCGCAGTTTCCCCGGTCAAATCAGTTCCCTGGAACTGCCACTGATAACTGAAAGGTGCCGTCCCCGTGGCCTCGACGCTCAACTGCCAGGCCGCCCCCTCCTGGACAGTCACATCCAATGGCGGCGTGCTGATCGTCGGCGGAACCAGGACCGTGAGCGTCGCCGGTTCACTGGTCACCGCACCTCCGGAGCCGGTCACGATCACATCGTAGACCCCGGCCGCGTCGGCCGTGACCGCGGACAACGTCAGGGTGGGAGCGACCGCACCCGCGATGGCCGTGCCATCCTTGCGCCACTGATAGGTCAGACTCTCGCTGCCCGCAGCCGTCACTTGAAACACGGCCTCGGCACCGAGCACCACCTTCTGCCCCAGGGGCTGGGTCGAAATGGACGGCGGTGCCACGCCCGCCAGGACGTTGATCACCATGGTGGCGCTCACCACTCGATCGCCCTTGCTGGTCGATTTCTCCTTCGCCGTAAGCTTCACTTGAAACTGTCCCGTCTCCGTCGGCGTTCCCTGGATTCGCCACAACGGCTTGCCGGACGTGCCGGAAAGCGAAAGACCGAGGGGCAGCCCTGACGCCGTCCAGTAGCCCGCCTGGTCGGGCGCGGTCGTCAGGCGAAAACTGAACGGGACTCCGTTCGTGCCCTTGGCGGTCTTGGCGCTGGTCACGGTCGTCGAGGCGCCGGAAACCGCTTGGATTCCCCCCATCGCCGCCGCCGCGCCCGTCGCCCAGCGAAACACGATGGCCAAGACCTGTCCCGCCGACCGCGCGAAAGGCAAGGCGGCTCGGGTCAGCGGCAGAACCTGAAGCGCCACCGCGACCACCAACGACGGAAGTCGCATGCTCCGATACATCATTGTGCTCATGGGTAAAACTGAGGTTGGGAATCGTGGCGCCGCTTCCCCGTCTCCCGACAGGGACCCGGCACAGCGCATGGCCCGCGCGTCGTGAAGGAGATTAAAATCATGGGCGACGGGGCGGGGTCATCGCAGCTCCCGGCAGGGGCGCTCCCGCAGCCGCAAGGGGGCCCGGGGTCGCCGAATCCTCAGGCACCAGCAAAATGAAGGTCGGGAGCCCCAATACACCAAACTCCTCGAGAACGGGTTCCAGTTCCGCGTCGCCCAAATGCTCCGCCTGAAAACGAACCAACCGCACTTGCTCCAGGCGCCGCTGCACGCGTGCCTCGGCGAAGGTGGAATGCTCCATCGCCGAACAGTTCTTGCACCAGCTCGCCCAGAAATCGAGGACCACCGGGACCCTGGTCCGACGTGATTCCGCCAACGCCGACTTCAGCGTGCGCAGGTCCGCAGCCACACCGCGGCGCGCGCCGTCCCCATAATCCAGCAAGCCCCACGCGAGCCAGCCGTACCAGGCGGCAAATCCGAAAATCACCACGCCGAAGGCCTGCTTCACCCGCGTCATCCAAGCCCCAGGCTTGGGTAACAACGACAATCCCGCCCCGGCCATGGGCCAGGGCAAGGCCATCCCCAATCCCAACAGAAAAGGCAGTCCCAGGCCGGTCCACTCGCCGCGCTGATACGCGGCCGTCGCCAATACCAGCACCGAGATCACCACCGGCGCGACGCACGCCCCCGCCAACAACGCGGAAACCCCTCCCATGGTCAACGCCGTCGCCATCGAACCCTTCGGTCGCTCCCTCCGCGGACCGCCTTTCTGGAGATTCGAAAAATCCAGAGACCATCGATCAAACATCGCCAGGCCGAGCAGCACAAAGACCCCCGCCATCGCCGCATTGAACCACATCGAGGATTGCAGTTGCCCAAAGCGCGCCCCCGTCAGCACCACCACCACGCCCACCGTGCCATACGCCACCGCCATCCCTGCGCCATACGCCGAGCCCAGCAGAAACCCACGTCGCCGATCCCGATTCCCGCTCCCCACCCCCAGGATCGCGAGATTCACCGGGATCATCGGCAACACACAGGGCGTCAGATTGAGCAGCAGGCCACCGAGAAAGATCGCACCCATGGTCATTCCCAACTCCACCGCCGCACCGGCATCCCCAGGCACCGCCGGCGCCCCCAAAACCGGCCCCACTCGCTCGTGGTCCAGAAAACCCAGAAACTCGTCCGCACCAAGAAATCCCGTCGCCTTCGCGGCCACCCGGAATCCTTCCGCCAGCCTGGCCCTTCCCCCCACGCCCGGCACCCGGCCGCCCTCGACCGATTCCTCCGCCGCGCCGGACTGCCACACGCCGTCCGCTCCCACCCTCCACTCGCGTGTCTCGGGAAAGAAGCACTCGGACTCGTTGCAACCCTGGAACGTCACCTTCAACGGGCCCCCCGCCGAGCCCGGAACTTGTGCCCGCACAGTAAACGTTCCCTCGAGCACGAGACGTAACTTGCCGCTGAATCGATCCTTCACTTCCTCCGCCTTCGGCAAGCTGACCGCCAAGGTCTGCGCTCCCCACTCCACTCGCAGCGAATCCGCATACACGTGATGCTCGGCCGGCATGTTGAAACGGATCCCAACCTCCGACGTCTCGGCTGCCAAACGCCGCCCTTCCACCATCACCACGAACGGATTCTCCGCCTCGGACTCCTCCGCTTCGCCCGCCACGGCCGTCGGTGACCAGGGGCTGACACCACCAACCGCCACCATGATCCCCAGCCAAGCCACCGCCCGCAGGCAGCCCATGACCGGGAATGCCACCTTCGCCCAACCCCACCCCCGCCACCCCTGGTACGCCTTGGTCATCAGAAAACTTAGTTACAACCGCAACCCCCGCCTCCCACCCCCTTGCCCCCTGTGGCCGCCTCGCGGGAAAACCACATGTGCTCCGACATCCCATTGCCCAGCGGATCCCGATCCGCTCGCATGACGCGGTCCGCCAAGTGCCCTCGATCCCACGGACTCACGTGCGCGCACCCCGTGGCCACCAGCGCCAGGAGCGCCCACGGAGCCAGGCGCCAAATTGTCCCCTGCCAGTTGCTCGCGTTCATTCCGGTCTTCTCCCCATCAGATGGTTGTGGGCTCGCCGCACCTGGGCTCACTTCAGCAGAGCCTCGATCTCCTCCAGGTACTTCCGCTTCGTCTCCGCCCCTTTGAATCCGCGATGCACTGCGTGCACCTTTCCCTCGCGATCGATGAGGAAGGACGTGGGCATGGTGGGAATCTTCACCTGGCTCACCAACCGGTTGCCTGCATCACGCACGATGATGAATCCCGCGGTGTGCTTCTTGAGAAAGAGCTCCATGTCCTCCTTCTTCTGATCCTCGTTCACCGCCACCACCACCAACCCTCGCGCACCGAACTTCTCGTGCAGCTCCTGCATGACCGGAAACGACTCCTGACAAGGCCCACACCAGGAGGCGAAGAAATCCACCAACACCACCTTCCCCTTCAACTCCGGCAAGGCTCCCTCCAAGCCCATCGCGCTCAGATCGGGAAAGGTCTCCCCCACCTTGGGCGTCGCCGCACGCGCCTGGTCGGTGAGAAGGGTAAGGAACAATACTGCCGCGACCAGCCGGCTAACGCGTCGTAACCAGGTATTCATAAAATCTCGGAGTCGTGTGCGGACCACGTTCGGTGATCATCACGCCGTCCACTCCAAACTGACTCGAAAGCAATCGAAACCCCTCCTCCGGACCTAGCACGAAGGCCGCCGTGGTCATCGCCCCCGCCTGCGTGCAGGTCGGCGCCACCGCCGTCACCGACAAGGCCCCTTGAGAGACCGGCTTGCCGTCGCGCGGATCGATGATGTGCCCATACCGCCGCCCCTCATGCACGAAATGCCGCAGGTAATCCCCCGAGGTGGCGACCGCGCGATCACATAACCCCACGCTCGCCCAACAACTCCCCGGCTGACGCGGGTCCTCCAGTCCGATGTGCCAGGCCGGTCGACCCGGCGGTCGACCCAAGGCTCGAATGTCCTGCCCAAAATCCACCATCACTGCGGTCACTCCATGACGCTCGGCCAACAGCACGGCCCCATCCACGGCGTGCTCCTTCCCCACCCCACCGAGATCCAGCGCCATCCCCGATTTCGGCAAAAAGACCGCCCCCTCCCGACGCTGCAACATCCCCCACCCCACCAGTTCCTTGGCCCGCGCGATCTCGCTCTCCGCAGGAATCCGCGGTGGCTGCGCCTTCCAATCCCAGAGTCGCAAGAGCGGCAGCGACGTCGCGTCGAAGGCCCCGCGCGTCAGGTGATGCAGGTGGCCGCACAAATCCAACAACTGCGAAACCTCCTCGTCGACCTCCACCCAGCGCACCCCCGCCGCCCGGTTGATGCGACTCACCACACTGTCCTCCAGAAAACGCGAACACTTCGCCTCGAAGTCCGCCACCCAGTTCAACAACTCGTCGAGAAAACCATTCGCCGCCTCCCTGCTCGGCTCCACCAGACTCACGCTGCAACGCGTGCCCAACGCGTGAAAGGTGAGGTGCGAAAGTCCGCCCTCCTCGCGAATCACCGCCGATCGACGAACCCGAGCCCGAACCGGATGACTCATGTTCAAAACCATACCGCCACACTTCCACTCACCACATCCGCGGAGGGATACTGCGAGTCCGAGGTCACTCCATCCGTCCCTTCCATGACATAACGCTTGTAACCGACTTCCAACGACACGCGCTCATGCACGCGGGCGTTCACACTCACCCCAAAGGTAAACGTGTTCAGCTCGGACAACCGGAAGTCGGCCGAATAGTGCTCCGGCAACGGAATGTCCGGACACCCAGGCTCGCCCTCCGGACAGGACGGATCGCCCCCGAAACTCGTACCGTAAAACTCGGCCGCCGACTGGGTATGGAATCGGAACAACGGCGAAATCGTCACGATCCGCCCCACCTTCTGATGCCACTCCAAACTTACCGTGTGCGCCCATATCCCCCAGTCGTCGTGGTGCCACCGGTACCCCACCTCCACTGCAGCGTCCAGCGTCTCGATGAAATGACTTCCTCCCAGATAAAGCACCTGTCGGAACCGACTCCCAGGCCGCGACTCGGGAAACACGGTGTACGGTTCCCCTGGGGTGTAGGGAAAATCACGAAAGAGAACTCGCTTATATGGATCCGCTAGAAAGCCGTCGGTGTATCCCAAGGTCAGATTCGCAGTGACAGTGGTCTTCGGACCCAACAACTGGTTCACCCCGACCAGAAAATCCAGCGTATCCTTGTCCTCGACGTCCTCCAGCCGCGTCCCTTCACTGGGCAAGACGCGATCGAATGCGTGACTCACCCCCCAGGTCAGCGTGGTGTTCTTCTCATTGAAATCGATCGCGTGAGTCAGCGAAACACCGGTGGACTCGTAGTCCTGCTCCGCGCTGTAGGAAAACTGCGGCGTCAGCGTGTGCCGGTCGAATCGGAACGACGGCTCGACATAGCCGGCACGCCGGATGTCCTCAATGGTCACCGTCGCCACCTCGTTCTCCCCCGGCAACGGCGGCGCGCCGGTCGGCGTGGCACCCGAGATTGCGTCGTAAACGAAGTTTCCCTTCACCGACACCCACGGCGCCAGCCCCACCTCGAAAAAGGCCCCGTGCGTGCGAATATGGATCCGCCCGTCGTCCTCCGCGTAATCCTCGTACCGGTACTCGACGCGGTCCTCCCCACGACACTTCCCAGCCAAACCCACGGCCACCAACCACGCGCCCAGCACCCAGGGTCGCCGCTGACTCAGCACCCCGCCCTTTAGTGTCCTCGTTGGTCTCACTCCCACTCTCCCTTAGCATGTTCGAGGCCAGAGCCGCCTCCCGCCCGCATGGCACCCTCGTTTGGGGAACCATCCCCAGTTTCACCCACCTTTCCACCCCGCGCACGGTCCCCATCCGGACCACCGCCTCGGGCCGGGACCACTCGCGCGCCAGGATCGTGAACGGCAGGGGCAATTCTTGCACGCCCTCCCAAGCAGGTTGTGCACACCGCCATGCCCAAAAGCCCGCCTCGGCAACACCACTTGCACGCCCGTCCGGTCCCGCCCATCGTCTCCCGCTGTGACTCCGGACCAAGCCCGAAGCCTGCTCACGTCCGTGCGCGAAGGACGCCTGACCATCGAAAAGGCCCTCCAAGCATTCTCTGCCCCACCCGTGGAGGATCTGCCCTTCGCCGCGGTCGACCTGCATCGCACGCTCCGCAAGGGCTTCCCCGAGGTCATCTTCGGCGCAGGGAAGACACCCGAGCAAACTGTTTCCATCGCCCGCAGAATCCTTTCCCAAGACGGCCAACTGCTCGTGACCCGCATCACTCCCGCCCACGCCACACGCCTTCGCCGCACCTTCCGCAAAGCCGTCCACCACGAACTCGCTCGCTGCGTGACCGTGGAATCCCCCGCCCTCCCCAAGCGCCCTGGCCGCATCGCCGTCGTCGCCGCGGGCACCAGCGACCTGCCCGTGGCCGAGGAGGCCGCCATCACCGCCAGCATCATGGGGAATGAGGTCGTACGTCTCTACGACGTGGGCGTCGCCGGAATTCACCGCCTCTTCCAACGGCTCGAGGACATCCGGTCCGCCCGCGTGGTGATCGTCGTGGCCGGCATGGAAGGCGCCCTCCCCAGCGTGGTCGGAGGCCTCATCCGTCGTCCCCTCATTGCCGTGCCCACCAGCATCGGCTACGGCGCCAACTTCGGCGGCCTCTCCGCCCTGCTCACTTCGCTCACCTCCTGTGCCAGCGGCCTCACGGTGGTGAATATCGATAACGGCTTCGGCGCCGGCTACGCCGCCAGCCAGATCAACGCGCTGGCCCAAGATGCCGCCGCTGGCCACGCCTAATCTCCCCCAATGCCCACGCTCTATCTCGACATCTTCAGTGGTATCAGTGGCGACATGTTCCTCGGTGCCATGCTCGACCTCGGCGTCCCCCTCGCCAACCTCGAGCAGGAATTACGCAAACTGCCTCTTCACGGCTACCACCTGCACGCCAGGCGCGCCTCCAAGGCTGGCATTGAGGGGGTGAAACTGGATGTCCACATTGATCATGGCCCCGGCCAGGATCACGACCATCCACACGAACATGGTGAGGATCATGCGCACTCCCACCCGCACGGGCACACACCTCATCTCCCCCATTCCCATTCCCATTCCCACGACCCTCACCACGCCGCCCACGGACGGAGTTTCGCAGACATTCGCGACATGATCGCGCGCAGTGCGCTTTCCGAGTGGGTGCGAACCAAGGCAATCGCGGTCTTCCAACGCCTCGCGGTCGCGGAGGGGAAGATCCACGGCAAACCACCCGAATCCGTGCATTTCCACGAAGTGGGCGCCTTGGATTCCATCGTCGACATCACCGGGGCCTGCGTCGCGCTGGAACTCCTCGGCCGGCCCTTGGTACGTGCCGGCACGGTCGTGGATGGCACCGGATTCGTGCGCTGCGCGCATGGGCGCATGCCGCTTCCCGCACCCGCCACGTTGGAGGTCTTCGCGGCGCGCGGCATCGGCGTCACCCAGTGCCCCGAGCCCCACGAACTCATCACGCCCACCGGGGCCGCATTGCTCGCCGAATTCGCCGAATCGTTCGGCCCGCTCCCCGGATTCGCCCCCACGCGCATCGGATACGGCCTCGGTACTCGCGAAAACCATACGCGCCCCAACCTGCTCCGGGCCATGCTCGGCCAGGATGCCACGCCCAGCCCTGCCCCCGCGGTGGCGCACGATTGGGAAACCGACGAAATCGCCGTCCTCGAAACCAATCTCGACGACCTCCCTGGCGAAATCCTCGGCCACGTCATGGAACGCGCGTTCTCCTTGGGCGCGCTCGACGTCTTCCACACTCCGATCCAGATGAAGAAGAACCGCCCAGGCACGGTCCTCACCATCTTATGCCTCGCCGATCAGGCGGACGCCTTCACCGCCCTGATGCTGACCGAGACCAGCGCCTTCGGAGTCCGTCGCACCCTGGCCTCGCGACGCAAACTCCGGCGCTCGCATCGCACCGTCGAGACCCGCTACGGCCCAGTGGAAATCAAGGAAGGCAGCTTGGACGGACACACCGTCCAAGTGGCGCCCGAGTTTGAATCGTGCCGCCTTCGTGCCCTCGCCACCGGAGCCACGGTGAAAGCCGTCTTCGAAGCCGCAAGACACGCGGCAGGTGCGCCCTGAAAACGCCTCCCCGCCACCCGAGAGCCTTGAGGCGAAGGAAGTTGCAAACCACTCTCACCGCTCCTCGCGTTCCCGACGAAATCGTGGACACGCCGCCCCCAACTTGGTTTGCTTCGCCCATCGCCCATCGCCTCCGAATTCCGCGCCCGCGGGATCCGTCGAACGGGCCTCCAACCAGGAATCTGTCATGACCCCATCCTCCGTCACTTCAGCTCCCCTCACGCGTCGTGGTTTTCTCAAGAGCTCCTCTACTGCGGTGGGCGGAATCGCCCTCGCCAACCTGGCCGCCGAGCGATTTGCGCTGGGTGCCTCGCCCGGCGACACCGTCAAGGTGGCTCTCGTCGGCTGCGGCGGGCGCGGTTCCGGGGCGGCCAATCAGGCCCTCAGCACCAGCGGAAGCACCAAACTCGTGGCCATGGCCGATGCGTTCAAGGAACGCCTCGATGGCTCCCTCAACAACCTCAAGAACGCACACAAAGACAAGGTCCAGGTTCCCGACGAATGCAAGTTCATCGGATTCGACGGCTACAAGAAGGCCATCGAACTCGCCGACGTCGTGATCCTCGCCACGCCTCCCGGCTTCCGCCCCATCCATTTCGAAGAAGCCGTCCGCCAGGGCAAACACGTCTTCATGGAGAAGCCCGTCGCCGTCGACGGCCCCGGAGTGCGCCGAGTCATCGCCGCCGCCGAGGAAGCCGTGAAGAAGAACCTCAAGGTCGGCGTCGGCCTGCAGCGTCATCACCAGCCCGTCTACCTGGAAACCATGAAGCGTCTCCACGACGGCGCCATCGGAGACATCCTCTCCATGCGCGCTTACTGGAACGACGCTGGAGTCTGGGTCCGATCCCGCGCTGAACTAGCCCAGAAGCTCGGCCGCCCACCCACCGAAATGGAGTACCAGATGTACAACTGGTACTACTTCGTCTGGCTGTCCGGCGATCATATCTGCGAACAGCACATCCATAACTTGGACGTCATCCAATGGGTGAAGCAGGGCAAACCCTACGATCCGACCGGCAAAACCCCCATCGTCCACCCCAAACGCTGCATCGGCATGGGCGGCCGCCAAGTGCGCACCGGCAAGGAAAACGGCGAGATCTTTGATCATCACGCCGTGCAATTCGAGTATCCGGACGGCACGTACCTCTTCAGCGAGTGCCGCCACATCCAAGGTGCCTGGGCCAGCGTCTCCGAACATGCCGTGGGCACCAAAGGCTCATGCAACATCGGCGGCGGCACCATCACCGGCGCCAACTCATGGCGTTTCCGCTCGGAGAAATCCACCGATGCCTACCAGCAGGAACACGACGATATCTTCGACGCGATCCGCAACGACAAGCCCTTCAATGAGGCCTTCTACGGAGCCCATAGCTCCATGCTCTCCATCATGGGCCGCATGGCTACCTACTCCGGCAAGGAAGTGAGTTGGGAAGACGCCTACAACTCCCAACTCGATGTCATGCCCAAGACCTACGCGTGGGACGCCCCCACGCCGGTCAACCCCGACAAAGACGGCTTCTACCCCATCGCCGTCCCCGGCAAAACGGTGACGTTCTAAGCGTCTCCTCCTCCGCTTCCGCCAGGCGCCGCGGCCCACCGCGGCGCCTCTTTCATTTCGTCACCCGGCTGATTCAAACGGCTTTATCCGCCGCTGACGAAGCATCTCCAAATACCACGGGGTGGATGCCAACCCTCCCCACCCCCCCGGCTCATGGTTCACCTCAAAAAGTTCGCGGAGCTTGGCGGAATAAGGAGCCAGCGCTGTCCACAGCACCCCCGGCGAATCCTTCCACCGGGAATCCACCGGCCCTCCATCCAAACGTGAGAACTTGGCCCCCCTCACCCGCCCATCCCACATGAAGTCCAACTGCGTCGTCACCAGCGAGTCGAGATCCGCGCGCTCGAACACCAATCCGTGCTCAAACGCCTCCACGATTCCTTCCACGTCGATACCATAGTACCCCCCATTGGGATGAACCCCCACCCAGTGACGAGGCTTCCCGCTCGCCTCGTAGTCCCAAGGACCCGCCGGATCCCAGTAGTTCCATACCCAGCGCCGCCCCTCGTCCACCCTGCGGATCCGGGACTTCATCACGCGCCACCAGGCTGCGGCACGATCTCGGTAAACCTCCTTACCCGTGGCCCGATACAGGGCCAGCAGACTGCGGGCGATATGGTTCTGCTTGTTCGCCGGATGCGTAAACCCCGTCGATTTCCTCCGTTCATACCCCTTCGTCCACTGCTTGCCGTCGTCTTCCAAGCCAAACTCCGGGACCACCCACACCCCTCCCAGCGCAACCTCCCGCCACGCGCCACGAGCCTCCCACTTCGCGAAACAACGCTCAGCTGCCTCCACCCACCGCCCAGCCTCCATTCCCCACCGCTTCTTCCACACCTCGTCCCGCTGAATTCGTGCCGCCATCGAGACCAACGGCCGAAACGCCATCGCCTCGCCAAGCAAACTGTCAGTCCGATAACCCTGCTCCAAACTTCCGCCCGAACCTCGCTTCGGCCAGCCCACCTGACCGTCCGGCTCAACAACCCCACGTTCCAACCAGGCCCGCGACCAATCTGACAGCCTTTCCATCCAGCGATCCTCCCCTGTGAATCCAAAGCCGCTCGCGTACCCCGACAGGAAAGGGGTCATCAACCAGCCCAACTCCTCCCCGGTCTCGGTGTCGCAGTATCTCCGCCTCGAACCCGAAAGAATCGCGCGCTCCCAAGCCTCCATCCACTCGGCTACTTTAGCCCGGGTAAGCCCCTCCCTCGGCGCATCCCTCAAATCTGGGGGCGGTGCACCGGTCGCAGCCCAGGCGCCTGCAAAAACGATTCCCGTACCCTTAAGAAACGTCCGGCGACACCACATGACCAAACCATGCCTCCCCTGGACCTAAGAATATAGGCAGATCTAGACCCGCCCTCCGCGCCACCCCACCACGCGGAACGTCTCCGATCACAGAAGGTCCATGGCGAGGCGCCGCTTCGAATTCCCCATTCACCACGAAGCTTGTCCCCCTCCTAAGCCGGGCGTATCAGAGCCCGATGCCCCGACGTCTCACACTCGCCCAGCTCGCCACGGCCCTTGCCACACTCGCGCTGATCCCGGCCCTCGGTGAAGAACCCCTCTTCCAAGCCAAGCCACTCACCGCCCCGGGATCCTTCACCCCTGGCATCGAAGGCCCCGCAGTGGACGCTTCCGGGCACATCTTCGCCGTCAATCTCTCACGCCAGCAAACGATCGGCCGTGTCGATCAACTCGGAACGGCGGAAATCTTCGTCACCCTACCAGGGAAAAGCACTGGAAACGGGATCCGCATCGGCACCGATGGCACGCTGTACGTTGCGGATTACGTGGAACACAACGTCCTGCGAATCCACCCCCAGACCCGTGAAATCAAAATCCACGCGCACAACCCTCATTTCAATCAGCCCAACGACCTTACCCTGGCCACGGACGGCACCCTCTTCGCCAGCGACCCAAACTGGAAAGAAGGTACCGGTCAGATCTGGCGGATTGATCCGGATGGTTCGACCCATCGACTGGCCGAAGGCATGGGGACGACCAACGGAATCGAGCTCAGCCCGGATGGCACCCGCCTATACGTTAACGAGAGCGTCCAACGGAACCTTTGGTTCTTCACCGTGACGGCGACGAAAACCCTGTCCCACAAACAACTCCTCCGACGTTTCGCTGATTTCGGTTTCGACGGAATGCGATGCGACGTGGACGGAAACCTCTACGTCACGCGCCACGGGAAAGGCACAATCGTGAAGCTTTCACCCTCCGGAGAGATCCTCACGGAGATAAAGATTCCGGGAGAAAACCCGACCAACCTCTGTTTCGGCGGTGAAGATGGACGCACGGTCTACGTCACCGAAGCAAAGCAGGGACGTCTGATTCAGTTCCGAGTCGATCGCCCCGGCCTGGAGTTCGCCCGACTCCAGCGGAAATCAGACCGATAAAGGAATGGCAGCTCGAGCGCGCCCCCCGCAGATGTCTCGAAACCCGGGGACTTGACCCCCACCCCGCCATCAATCGCTGAGAGCCCAACCGAAAAGTCAGTGCGGATCCTGCTGTTAAGCAAAGCGGCAGAAGGCAAGGCACGAGGAGAGATCCCGCAATCACGGGACGCCTGTGAACTCTGACCGACGAGCACCAAAGCCCGCTGCCCCTGTGCTTGAAAACCCGCAGATCGGCGTTTTCCTTCGGTTGGGCCCTTCATGGGTTCGCTCATCATTCCGCGGCTGACGGATCCCACCCAAAATCCCTCGACGCAGGATCTCACTCACGTTTCAGGGGCGTTTTAGAAAGAGAAGGTATAAAAAGCAGAAGGCCGCCCTTGTTGGGGCGGCCTTCAGAAAACAGGCGGCTACCTACTCTCGCGCAAGCTATACATGCACTACCATCGGCAACGCTGCGTTTGACGGCCGAGTTCGGGATGGGATCGGGTCGGACCGCAGCTTTAGAGCCACCAAAAACTTGTTTTGAAAGAACCGCGGGCGGTTCTCTGAAAACTATACATGAACCAGAGACAGGCAGAATCGTCAGGAAATCGTCCAAAGGACGATCAAGCCTCACGACATATTAGTATCAGTCCGCTGAACGCTTTACAGCGCTTGCACGCCTGACCTATCAACCGGGTAGTCTACCCGGAGTCTTTAGGGCCTTACGGCCGGGAAACCTTATCTTGGGATGGGCTTGGCACTTAGATGCTTTCAGCGCTTATCCCTTCCGCACATGGCTACGCAGCGATGCCCCTGACGGAACAACTGCCACACCAGAAGTGCGTCATTCCCGGTCC
>JADLFD010000256.1 GCA_020845805.1 Verrucomicrobiales bacterium
CTGATTTCCACCCGAGCGGAGTCGGCGGCGGCGTTGGCGGTGGCATCGGGAAGACACCAACCGGACACGCAGAGCACCAGGGCAAGCCACCTCTCGAAGCGAAGGCGAAGGCAGAGCAGATGGAGGTTCATGTCAGTTCGGGCTGAGCGCAGCGAGAAAGCGTCGGATCTCGTTCAATCGTGCCTTGGCTTCGCGTTTGGTGAGTCGGGGGAAGCGGCCCCCCACCTGAAGCAACTGTCCGTCCCGTGTGAGCATGAGCTTATCCTCGCGCGACTCGAGGCCGGTGATGCCCAGGATGGAGGCGAGGACGCGGAGCTCGGCGACCTGGAGGAGGAGTTCCGCGGCCGCGGGAAGTGGACCGAACCGGTCCCGCAGATCCTCCTTGAGGCGTCGCAGATCGGAGGGGGTGACAATTTGCGCGAGCCGGCGGTGCATCTCCACGCGATGCCGTGAGTCAGGGATGTAACTCGCGGTGAACGAGGCCACCGCACGGGACGTCGACTCGGGAGCCACTCGGGTTTCGGGGGTCCCACGCCCGGTGCGCGCCGGGGTCGCATTCTGGATACCTTCCTCGGCGGGATTGAGGGCGAGGAAATCCAGACGCACCTGCACTTCCACGCGGGGCCGCACCTTTTCGCCCTTGAGAGCGCTGATGCTCTGCTTCAGCAGCTGGCAGTAGAGATCGAATCCCACCGCGGTGATGTGTCCGCTCTGTTGCGGACCCAGCAGGTTGCCGGCGCCACGGATCTCGAGGTCGCGCATGGCGATCTTGAATCCGCTTCCCAGGCTGGAGTACTGGCGAATGGCCGCGATGCGTTTGCGCGCCTCGCTGAGCAACTGGGCGTGGCGCGGGATGAGGAGGTAGGCGAAGGCCTGGTGTTTGTAGCGGCCGACACGACCGCGCAGCTGGTACAGCTCGCTCAACCCGAACCGATCGGCGCGATCGATGATGATCGTGTTGGCGTTGGGGATATCGAGTCCGCTTTCGATGATGGTGGTGGAGAGCAGCACATCCGCCTCGCCGTTGACGAAGCGGGTCATGACTTCCTCCAGTTCGTCGGGATCCATCTGCCCATGGCCGATGACCAGGCGCGCATTCGGTACCAGGGCGCGGATCTTGAGGGCCATGGTCTCGATGGTGGTGACGCGGTTGTGCAGGAAGAACACCTGGCCTTGCCGATTCAGCTCGCGCTGGATGGCGTCGCGGATCAGGCGTTCGTCGTAAGCACTCACGATCGTCTCGATGGGCAGACGATCCTGGGGCGGCGTCTCGATGGTGCTCAGGTCGCGCGCGCCGCTGAGGGCGAGATACAAGGTGCGCGGGATGGGCGTGGCACTGAGCGTCAGGACGTCCACGGTGCGGCGCAGCGTCTTGAACCGTTCCTTGTGCATCACGCCGAAGCGCTGCTCCTCGTCGACCACCACCAGCCCAAGGTCCTTGAACTGGACGTCTTTCTGCAGCAGCCGATGGGTGCCGACCACGATGTCCGCGCTGCCGGCGGCGAGCTTCTCGACCACCGCGCGCTGTTCGCGGCGGGAACGGAAGCGGGACAGCAGCTCGACGCGCACCGGGTAGTCGCTCATACGCTCGGCGAGGGTGTTGTAGTGCTGCTGCGCGAGTACGGTGGTGGGAACCAGCACCGCCACCTGTTTCCCGCCCATCACCGCCTTGAACGCGGCGCGAATCGCCACCTCGGTCTTGCCGAACCCGACGTCGCCGCAGATCAGGCGGTCCATGGGACGCGGGCGTTCGAGGTCCGACTTGGCCGCCTCGATGGCGCGCAGTTGGTCGGGAGTCTCCTCGTAGACGAACGACGCCTCGAACTCACGTTGCCAGGGGTTGTCGGGCGGAAACGCATGTCCCGCTTCCGTTTCGCGCGCGGCCTGGATCTCGAGCAGTTCCGCGGCGAGATCGGCGACGGCGCGTTCGGCTTCCTTCTTGGCCTTGGACCAGCGCGCGCCACCGAGGGTGTTCAGCGGAGGTCGCGCCTTGCCGGCCCCCACGTATTTGCTGACCAGGTGCGCCTCGGAGATGGGGACATACAACCGGGGAGCGGGATCGTGGGGATCGGAGGCGGCGTACTCGATGACCAGACACTCGGCACCCGGGCCGGTGCGCGCGCCGCGATGGCCGGGGGTTTCGGGCGCGGTCTGGAGTCCGACGAACCGGCCGATGCCATGTTCGAGGTGGACGACGAAGTCGCCTTCCTCGAACTCCGTGAAATCGATATCGAGGAGCGAACGGGAGACCTGGGCATGTGCGGACTTGAGCCGGCGCGGGCGCAGGACTTTGTACCGGCCGAAGATTTCGGCGTCGGTAACGACGACGAACCCGGCGTGATCGCAGAGGAAACCGCGGGCGAGCGCGCCGAGGTGCAGCCATAGCCGCCCCTTCTCGGGGTCAGACCCCGGACCCAGGGGTGCTGACGCTGGCCCGAATCCCTGTTCCTCCCAAATCTCCGAGAACCGCTGGCGTTCCCCCTCGTTGTTGCAGAAGACGTGCAACGCCAGTCCAGATCGCAACCACCGATGCAGCTGCTGGAAAAACTCACGCCTCTGTGCCTCCGCCACCGCCGGATCCGGAGCGCGCGTTCCCAACGGGCGGAAGAACTCCAGCCCCACCAGGCGCAGGCCGGGTGCTCCCGCGCCCGACGGCAAGGCCGGTTGCGCCTCCGGTGATACCGATTCCGCCTCCTCCAACTCCAGCACCTGATCCCCGCGCTTCGCCGCGAGCTCCAACACGTCCACCCAGCGGCAAAAGAATGGGTTTCCCTCCGGGATCTGCTGCGCGTAGGCCTCCGCCCGTTCGGCGAGCACCGCGGGTTGGCTCAACAAAACCGTCGCGGCCCCGGGCACATGGTCCAGCAACGTGGCAAACACCTCCTGTGGAGCTCCGCCCGCGGCGGCCAATTGCTGTCGCAAAACGCCGAGCTCCCCCGCCGGCACGATCTGCAGGCCCTGAATCCGGTCCTTGGAAAGCTGGGTTTGGGGATCGAACTCGCGCACCGACTCGACGTCGTCGCCAAAAAACTCGATGCGCACCGGCCATGGCGCGGCAGGGGACCAAAGATCGAGGATGCCGCCGCGTAGGGACAGCGTCCCCTTCTGCGTCACCTGGGCTTCGGGCTCATATCCCTGCGCCTCGAGCCATTCCACGAGATCGAGAGGATCCACGCGCCCTCCCTGCTCCACGCGGCGTAATCGGGCGCGGAGACTGGCGGCGGAGTAAGTGCGTTGCAGCAGCGCCGTGGCGGTGGTGACCACGAGCGGGGCTCGACCGCGAATCGACCCAGCCGACAATCGTGCCAGGGTGGCCAACCGCTCCGACACGACGTCCACGTGGGGAAGCTTGGACTCGTGAGGGAGCACTTCCCAATCGGGATAAAACAGGAGTTCCGCCCCCTGTCCCGGGCCTGGGCCTGAACCCGTGTTGGCAGCCGCCTCCGCCGCCGAAGTGACTCCCAGCCAGGTGTTCAGGTCCTGCAACGCGGATTCCTGGGCCTTGAGCCCGTCGAGGACGAGGATGACGGGACGATCGGGATGCGCGAGGTACGCAGCGGCGGCGAGGAAGGTATGCGACGACACGCAGGCATCCGGGGCGGGGCATGAGGGTCCGCCTCCGAGGCGGGCGAGGAGGTCACGCACCGCCGGGGAGGAATCCAGGATGGCCGCAAGGGGGGCCTGACCCTTGGCTGAAGCGCTGACGCCCAAGATTGTCGAGTCCCAGGAACGCTGACGCTCCGATATCGTGCCCGACCGCTGCAACCCGAAACCCGAAGCAAAGGCGGTGACTCCGTCACCGCAGCAAGGGGGCGATCTCCGAGTTTGGGCGCGGTCGCCGCAGGCGGCCTTGGAGTGCAGTGACACAGTCACCGCTTTACCTGAGGAATCACCAAAGCCTTCGGCACACGCGTGACCAGGGGGACACACCGTGCTAGGCTGCGCGGCGTGGACTGGCAACAGATCGCAGCCCTGGGACTGGTCGCCACCGTGACGACGCTCTGGCTGCTCTCGCGTGCCCGGGCCCGGAAACGCGGCGGATGCAGCGGAGGCTGCTGCGGTTCGGCGCTCAAGGGCGCTGCCGCCATCCCGGATCCGAACCGGAGATCCGCGGTTGACCTTGGCCGACGTTGAGCGGGCCTCCGCGTACCAGCCCCACCTCGGCACGCGCGATTCCCTGGGCGCGCCCGCATGCCGCGCGGAACTCCTTGCCTGTCTGCGCGGTTCCATGGTTCAACGCCTTCGACCCATGCACCCCCGCCGCCCGTCCCTCCTTGTCTCTGCTCTGCTCGCGATCGGATCCATCACCAGCAGCGGCACCCACGCCGCCGAGCTCTATCGCGAACCGTGGCGGCCCCAGTTCCATTTCACTCCGGAACGGAACTGGATGAACGACCCGAACGGCATGGTCTACCACCGCGGCGAGTTCCACCTGTTCTACCAATACAATCCGTTCGGCGACAAATGGGGGCATATGAGCTGGGGCCATTCGGTCAGTCGCGATCTGACGCATTGGGAACCCCTGCCCCTCGCCCTCGCCGAGGAGAACGGGGTGATGATCTTCTCCGGCAGCGCGGTCGTGGACCACGGCAACACCTCAGGCTTCGGCACGCGCCGTGAGCCGCCCATGGTCGCCCTCTACACCGGCCATCACACCACGCGCCCTTTGCAGAACCAGCACCTGGCCTATTCGACAGACCTGGGACGCACCTGGACCAAATACGCCGGCAACCCGGTGCTCGACCTGGGCAAGGCCGACTTCCGGGATCCCAAAGTCAGCTGGCATCCCGCTTCCTCGCAGTGGGTGATGGCCGTGTCCCTCCCCGTCGAGCGGCAGATCGCCTTCTACACCTCTCCCAATCTCAAAGAGTGGCGGCGCACGGGCACCTTCGGACCCGCCGGTTCCATCAAGGGCATCTGGGAATGCCCGGACCTGTTCCCGGTCCTGGTCGAGGGCTCGCGGCGCACTTCGAAGTGGGTGCTCATCGTCAATGTCGGCTCCGGAGCGCCGGCCGGCGGCTCGGGCTGCCAGTACTTCGTCGGAGAGTTCGACGGCCAGACCTTCCGTCCCGACCCTCGGTCCCAGCCCGTTACCGGTCCGGCGTCGAATCCCTCAGCGGAACCCGCACTCTGGGCGGACTGGTCGACCGATTTCTACGCGGCGGTGTCCTGGTCGGACGTCCCCCAGCGCGACGGCCGGAGATTGTGGTTGGGGTGGATGAGCAACTGGGAGTACGCGCAAGACGTGCCCACCTCCCCCTGGCGCAGCGCCATGACCGTCCCGCGAATGCTCACCTTGCGCGAAACCCCCTCGGGCTATCGCCTCCTGCAACAGCCGGTCCGTGAGCTCGAAAGCCTGCGTACCACCTCCTCCCGACTCCGCCGCGCCAGCCTCGCCGAGGCGACCACTTGGTTATCGGGGCTGGGCGATCCCGGCGCCTTGGTGGATCTGACGGCAGAGTTCGAGGGTCTCAAATCGGACACTTCACTCTCGCTGCGGCTCCACACAGGGCCCGGGGAATCCACCCTCCTGCAATGCGACGTCGCCCGTGGCCGCCTGATCGTCGATCGCACGCGATCCGGGAGAACGGAGTTTCACGCCAAGTTCCCGGCCGTGCACGAGGCCCCGGTTCGGATCGTGGAGGGACGCCTCCGCCTGCGTCTGTTGCTCGACACGTCGTCCGTCGAGGTGTTCGCCCAGGACGGTGAGACCGTGACCAGCACGCTGGTCTTCCCGACCGGCGGGGATCGACGGTTCGAACTGTCCGCCACGGGCACCGCGCCAACCCTCAAACGCCTCGAACTCCACCGCCTGCGGTCCGCGGTCGGACGCTAACCGAGGCGCCCCAACCGGAGGGTCCGGAGGATCGCCCAACCTCGCGCGAACCCGGCTCCGCCGGCATCCTGGCCGCCCCGACGTGCGCTTCCCAAACCCGATCCTGTTGCTGGCGGCGCTGAGCTGGCTGGCGTCCGCTTGCGACCGTGGTCGCCCGGAGCGGGTCTCGGGCCCGATCGCCCAGGAGGCGTACGTGTGGCAGCGCGAATGGGGACCGGCGGTGGCGGCGGCCATCGCCGAACACGGAACCGAGTTCCAGCAACTCACCTACCTGGCCGGGGAACTCCGTTGGTCCCAGGGCGTCGGAAAGCTCGAACGTGTCGACCCCGACTACGCCGCGCTCCGCCGCCTACCGCACCCTGTCGGTCTGGCGCTGCGGGTGGCCACCCTGCCGGGCCCGTTCGCGTCCAACGCGCCCACCACACAGTGGGTCGTGCAGTCCGCCCTGCAGGTGGTGACGGAGGCACGGGCGCACGGGCTTGAACCCTCCGAGTTCCAGTTGGATTTCGACTGCGCGACGCGGCACCTCGAGGGTTATCGGCAATGGGCGGAGAGCCTGCGCGCGGCGCTGGCGCCGCTGCCCTTCCGCATCACCGTCCTGCCTGCCTGGCTGTCGGACGCGCGGTTCGCGGGCCTGGCGCGGAGCACCGACGGCTTCGTGCTGCAGGTCCATTCGCTCGAACGCCCCAAGGGAGCCAACGCCCCGTTTGCCCTGTGCGATCCGCGGCTGGCACGCGACGCGGTGGAGCGCGCGGCGCGCTTGGGGGTTCCGTTCCGGGTCGCGTTACCCACCTACGGCTACCTGGTCGCGTTCGCGGCCGACGGCTCTTTCCTGGGCGCTTCGGCTGAGGGAGCGATGCCCGCGCGTCCGCCCGGCACACGCTTCCGCGAACTCAGCGCCAACGCGGCCGACATGGCTTGGCTGGTGGCCGACTGGACGCGTGACCGGCCGGCTTCGATGACTGGGCTGATCTGGTACCGCCTCCCGGTGGCGGGCGACCGATTCAATTGGCGCTGGCCCACGCTCGCCTCGGTGATGCGCGGAATCCCACCCGTGGCGCAGCTCCAAGAAATCGTGGTGACGAATTCGAATGGGTCTCTCGACCTCGTCGTCCGAAACAGCGGCACCGACCTTTTCCACGGTGCTGTCACCCTCCATGCACGCTGGAACTCCGAGCAGTCCCGTCTTCTCGCCGCCGACGCCGTCCGCGGATTCAAGCTCCACTCGGAACCCATCGGAACCGTCCGTCTCGAAAATCCCAGTTGCCGCTTGCCCCCCGGAGACGCGGTGGTTATCGGCTGGGTGCGCTTCGATCGGAGCGCGCCCGTCTCGCTTGAACTCCATTTTCACCCGGTTCCGTCGACGCCCTGAGGGGAATCCGCTTCGCCGCCCCCTGTTCACCGCCCTGGCGACCGCGCTCGTCGTCCTGCTCGCCGCCGGGCTCGCCCCGTTGATCGCCTGCGGACCGTACTTCCCCAATTCGCTGATCGAGAGCGGCGACGCCTCGGTGCTGCAGGCGCCCACCGCCTCGTTCAGCCAGGAGTTGCGCCGACTTCGGCTCGAGCCTCCCGCGCGACTGCCCTACACCGCGGCCACCGCCGAGTCGGACCAGGACGCGACCCTGGACGCCGAGATCGCCGATCTTCGCCGAGCGCTGGGGCAAGCCGGGCTTTCCCAGGAATCACAGGCGGAGCTGGTCCTGGATTTCAGCCGACGCCGCGCGGATATCTCCGCTCTGCGCGTCGCCCAGCAACGCGCGCGCGACGAGCAAGCCCTCACCCGGGATGGCGATCCCCAGCCCACCTCGCCCGCGCCGCTCGAGTGGGAACCCCTCCCCACCGCGATTCCTCGCGAGTTCAGCCTCTACCTGGAGGCCGCCGCCGCGTGGCACTCCGGCCTGACCGACCGCGCGCGTACGCTCTGGACCGCCGTGTTGGATCTCCCGGCCGGCGAACGCCCATTCAAGTCGACCTGGGCCGCCTATATGCTCGGCCGTTCCTGGCACCAGGAGGATCCCGCCCTCGCCACGCGTTGGTACGAACGCACCCGCGCCTATGCCCAGGCCGGTCTGGCCGACTCCTCGAACCTGGGCGTGGCGAGCCTGGGCTGGCAGGCCCAGTTGCGCCTGCGGGACAACGATGTCGCCGGCGCCATGCACCTGTACCTCGACCAGTTCGCTGCCGGTTCCACCAACAGCTCCGCCACCTCGCTTGCCCTGTGCGCCGAGCGCGTCTCGGAGGCGAAACCCGATCAACGCCTGGTCATCGCGCGCGACAAGCTCCTGCGTCGCGTGGTCACCGCCTGGTACCTGGCCTACGCCTCCTGGGATCACCTCCTGGAATCCGAACGCCCCACCCGGGATCACCCTTCGCCCGCCCAGGTCTGGCTCGACACCCTGGAGGAGGTGCGCGCCGGCGAGGTGCCGCTGGCCGAACAACTCGCCTTGCTCGCCTATCGGGTCGGCGATTGGGACGCCGCGCGCCGTTGGGTCGACCTCTCGGCCGACTCCGTGGTCGCGCACTGGGTCCACGCCAAGCTCCTCCTCCGCGATGGCTCGGCCCAAGCCGCGGCGGCGGAACTGGCCGAGGTCATCGCACGTATCCCGCTCGTCCCTGAACCCACCGCGAACGGCGAACCCCCGCCCTTCCTGGCTTCGCTGACCTCCGGACCCGACGACGCCGCAACGCGATACCAGGTCCGTGGCGAACTGGCCCTGCTCAAACTGGCCCGGGGCGACTTCGAGCAAGCGCTCGACCTCTTCGTGCACGCGCAGTTCTGGCGCGACGCGGCCTACGTGGCAGAACGCGTCCTCACCACCGACGAACTCAAGGCCTACCTCGACCGCTCCTGGCCGGTGAAGACAAAGGCTAAGGCGAACGCAAACGCGACGCCGTCAACGCCAACGCCAACGGGATCCGCCACCGCCACCGCCACCGTGTCCGATTCCGCGTCGGAACCCGAACCTGAGGCCGTGACCGACCTGCGCTACCTGCTCGCACGCCGACTCAATCGCGACCAGCGGACCCAGGAAGCACTCGCGTACCTCCCCGAAGCCCATCGTGATGAGCAACGGCAATGGATGGCAGACAGCGCCACCTTCCGCGACCTGGCGCTCGACCCGGCCGTTCGTGCGCGCGCCGGCGCCGCCGCTGCCTGGATGATGCGCACCAACGGCATGGAGCTCCTCGGCACCGAACTGGCACCCGACTTCACGCTCTACGGCGGCGCCTTCGATCTCGGCGAGATCTACCCGGATCGCGCTTCTCCCAAGCATCCCCTCACCCGGGCGAAGCGCGTCGAACTCCAGCGCGCTCGCGCCCACGCCCCATCGCCCTACGCCCGATTCCATTACCGCTACCTGGCCGCACAGCAGGCCTGGGACGCGGCCAAACTCCTGCCCGACCAGGATCCCGCCACGGCCCAATTGCTGTACGACGCCGGGTCTTGGCTGAAGGCCCGGGACCCGTTCACCGCCGACCTCTTCTACAAGGCGCTCGTCCGCCGATGTGGCCAGACGCCCCTGGGCCGAGCCGCGAATCTGCAGCGCTGGTTCCCTCCGCTCGATGAAACCGGCGCTCCCTACGTGACTCGCCAACCCCCGCTTCCAGGGCCCGTGACGGACGATGCCCCGGCCGCGTGGGGGACCGAAGACCCGGGTCCACAGGAGCAGGAAGGACTCGCACCCGACGTGGAGACCCTGGCGGAAGGGGCAGAGGCCGAGACGCTTCTCGAATCAGGCTATGAACCAGAGCCGCTGCCGGAGGCGTGGGACGATCAGCACGGTCACGAAGCGGACCCCGAGGAACTGAAGCGCGAACAACTCCGCCGCGGGGAGGAGTAAACGGTGCACACCCGGCTCCCCGGGCCAAGCGCAGCCTCAGATCGACCCCGACCAGGAAGGATCGATGGCCCCAACCCTCGAGAGGTCAGCTTTGTGTCCGCGTTTCGACCTTCAGCTCGGAGTCCTGCTTCACGTACAGCGTCTGCGTCGGGAACGCGAAGTTCAGTTTCTCCGCGTCGAACCGGCGTTTGATCTCGATGTTCATCTCCTGGATCCCGACCAGGTAGGCCTTGTAGTCGGTTTCTTTCCACCAGTGCACGACCTGGATATCGAGTGAGGAACCCCCGAACCGGTTGAACCCGATCTGCACATCGTGCGTGCCCGGGTGCTGTCGGAAGATCTGATTGAGAATCCGGGTGGCTTCCGCCATGCGTTCGGCCGGGGTGTCGTAGGTCAGGCCGATGGTGAACACGGTCCGGATGGTCGGGCGTGAGGTGATATTCGTGATGGTGGCGTTCCCCATGGTCTTGTTGGGCACGGTCACCAGGAAACCGTCCAGATTGCGCAGCCGGGTGGACCGCAACCCGATCGTTTCCACCACGCCGTCTACGTTCTCGAACTGCACGCGATCCCCGACCTTGAACGGCTTGTCGACCAGCACCGCCACCGCGCCGAACAAGTTGGCCACGGTATCCTGAGCTGCGAGGCCGAGGGCGAGGCCGCCAATGGACAGCGAGGCAATGAGGCCGGTGATGTTGACGCCGACGTTGTCCAGCGTCACCAGGGTGGCCACGACCAGCACCACCGCCTTCAACGCCTTGCGCAGGATGGGCATCAACTGCTTGTCGAACCCGCGATCGTCCTCCTCGCGCACCCGGTCGCGCCACGCGCCCACCACGATGTCCACAATCTTGAGGATCGCGTAGGTGATCGACAACGCGACGATGACCTTCATCGCATTGCCCAACCAGCGTTCCACCGTGGTAGGCCAGGCGAACACGCTCAGGCCGATGTGCAGCAGGAACACGAAGGCCACCACCTTCACCGGCCCGTTCGCCAACTCCAGCAACAGGTCGTCGGCCTTGGTCTGGGTTCGCTCCGCCCAGCGCTTCAGCCAGATGCGCGTCAGGAAATCGAGGAACTTGGCGACGTAGAACGCGAGGAAGATGAACAGGAACGAGGCGACGTACTGCCACAGGGCAATGCCGAGAAACCGCTGCTCACGCAGCCACGGGACCTGGTCGAGTCCAAAGGTCAGATACTGGCTGTCGATGGTCGGCAGCAGATTCACACCCAGCTTGGGCCCGGCCTCGTTGGTCGAGACTCCGGAACCGGCCGCCGCGGCATTGGTGGCAACCGCCGAGGACGGTGCTTCGGCCGCCCGGACCCACACCGACCAGAACAACCCCACCGCCAACAGAACCAGGATCAGCCGATAGAACGCTTCAAATCGCTGTCGCATGTTCGATCCCTCCCGCACGATCTGGAAGACCAACGAGGCAGGCCTCGGTTTCCACGAGGCCCGAAAAGCCCGACGACCTCATCCCTTGTACGTCACTCGAGTCCCAGAATCCGCCGGCCCTCGGCCGAGATCATCGATTGGTGCCAGGGCGGATCCCACACGATCTCCACGTCCGCGGATTCGACCCCGTCCAGCATCAGCAATTTCTCCTGGGCGTCGCGCGCAATCACGCCGCCCATGCCGCAACCCGGCGCCGTCAGCGTCATCTTCACCCCCACCTTGCTGTGCCCAGCCGGCGTCGCCTCGATCGCCAGGTCATACACCAACCCCAGGTCCACGATGTTCACGGGGATCTCGGGATCATAACAGGAGCGCAACACTTCCCAGACGGCCTGCTCGCTCACCGGCCCCTCCGCCACGGGTTTCGCCGGCGCTTCCGCGGTGATCCCCAAGGCGTCGGCGTCTTTGGACCCGATCCGGAACAACCCGCCCATGGCATGCACGGTGTACGTGCCACCCAGGGTCTGCGTGATGTCCACCGACGTGCCGGCCGGCAGCGTGACCGTGTTCCCGACCGGGATCTGGACTGCCTCGCAGTCCCGCGAAAGTTCCACCGTGGTGACCTGGTTCATGGCTTC
>JADLFD010000257.1 GCA_020845805.1 Verrucomicrobiales bacterium
ACGGCTTGATCGGGAATGACGGCCAGGGTGGGCGCATGGTTTTCGAGGGACACGCGCGTCCCGACCGCGGGCTGACCGGGCTCGGCCTCGCGGTTGCCGGCATGATCCGTTGCGCGACATTGGAAAGTGTAGCGATTCCCGAGTTGACCCTGGTAGACGGCGCCCAGATCGGGGGTGTGAGCGACCCAGGTTGTGAAGGGGCCGCCGTTGACGGAAACCAGCACCTCGTACCCGGCGATGCCGCTTCCGCCAGGATCGTCCGATCCCGACCACGAGACGGGGATGAGTTCGTGGCTTTCGGTGGGAAGCGGTGAGACGCGACTCGTGGGCGGGAGGAGATCGACCGGCGTGGACGTTCGGTAGGACAGCGTGTAACGCCCGGGGCCGCCACGGTCCAGCAGGTGGAGGAGCGCTTCGCGTCGCGGCTTGCGACCCTGGCCCACGAAGGTTCGATCGGAGGTCCAGACATTGGTGCCGAACGCGAGCACCACGCCATCGGAGCGGGTGACTTCGCGCAGGAGGAACTGGCCGCGGCCGGGATCGGGGATACGCAAGTACGACCAGCCCTCGGAGGCAGTGGTCGTCATCGAAACGGAGAGGGTGTTGGCACTCAGGTTCCCTTCGAAGTCGGCCTCGCGCTGCACGCTGACACGCTCGATCGTGCCGTCGCTGAGATAGAGCAGGTCGGGGAGGTCCTCGGCATCGGGTACGTCGTTCACCAGGAAGTCAGGTCGTCCGTCCTCCCAGGAGCCCTGGGCCTGCACGAGGTGGATCATTTCATGGATGCTCACCGCGTCGACGATCGAGGATTTCCGATCCCGCTCGTCGATGCCATGAGCCACGCTGGCTTGGTAGTCGACGAAGAGTCCCTGCAGGCTGGAGGTCAGCAGCCAGCGTCCGATGCTGATCTGTCCCGGGTCGATCTGTCCGAACTGGACGGTCAGCGACGGCTCGGCGGTCCGGCCGGCGACCTCGGTGCCGAGGATCTGGAAGTCGATGAGAAGACCCTTTTCGTTTTCGATGATCTTCGGTTGCGCGGAGGTGATCTGGACGTCGCGCGCCGTGCCCTTGCCCTGGTTCTCGATCATGACTGCGAGCGAGTAGGGGAGGCTGGGTTCCACCACCGGAGTGAAGGGGTCATCGCTGAACACGTCGCGCTGGTGGAAGTAACGCACGAGCAGGCGTGGATCGGGTTGGACCGTGATGGGCACTGAAGCCAGGGGCACGGTGAGGGTGCGACCGGCTTGTCGATAACTCAGCACGCCGCCCACGGCGTAGTTCACCGGTCCCTCGGGGGCGGCATCCGGGGAAGGAACGAGAACCCAGGTGGCCACTCCTCGCGTGGCCGGGGCGAGGGAGCCTGCGCCGTCCACGCTGGTGAGGGCGCGAAGCTGAGGATCACGAATCTCGAATCGATCGTCCGCCGCGCGGCCGTCGGCGGTAAGGGTGCCGATCCGCAGGGACACCTCCTCGATGGCGTGCTCCGGATCGTTGTTCTCGATCTCGAGCGTGGCCTGGAACGCGTTGCGGGTGAAGATCAGGTCCTGGTCGAGCTTGAGTCGCACTTGGGCGCAAACCCCCGCGCCCCCTTCGTCGGCCTCGGGGCCGTGCGGGGCGAGGTGCCGTGCGGGGCGAGGTGCCGTGCGGATGCCGTCGACGCTTCGTGTGCGGCGGCGTCCACGCGACGCCGGGCTTCGGCGACGACTTGGTCCAGTCCCATCGTGGCCAGCAGGGCCTCGGGCGGATCGCAGATCGTCTGGGGATGGATGATATAGAATTTATTGGTCGGGTAGAACAGGTCGACGGACAGCCCGAACAGCTTGGCGTTGGCCTCGAGGTAGAGGCCGTCCGATTTGTAGCAGAACTTCGATTCCCCGTGGTTGTTGTAGGTCCAGGAGAACTCGAGGGTCCCGGTGAGGCCTCCGTTCACAACGGACTCATCGAATTTGATGGGCACGTCGAGCGCCTTGAAGCTGGCTTTCGCCTTGCCGAACACGCCGCCTCGGAAGGTGGCGCCGCCCGTGATGGTGACGGAGATGTCGGGCTTTTCGCGGCCGCAGCCGTCCTGGTAACTGCCCGACACTTTGAAGGACGGTTCCGCGGAGGCGCCAAAGGTCAGGTCGCCGTTGAGTTCGAGCACGCCCTTGAGGTTGCTGGCCAGGGCGTATTCCGGCAGTGATTCCTTGATGGCGAGTTTGAGGGTGTCGCCCATCTTGAGACTCACCTTTCCGGACAAATTGGCCGTGATCTCATCCACCGGGACTTCGTTGGTGCAGCACAGGCCGAGCTTCCCTTTCACTTCGGGTTCCGTCTCGACCGAGAGGCCCAGCGTGCGGGTCCAGAGGTTTCGCTCGAGATAGAAATTGGCGAGGCCGTCGAACGCGGTGGCGAGCGGTTTCAGGAGGGGCGACAGGTTGACCTCGGGCAGATCCAACGGTTTGCAGGGGGGCGTGTTGGTGTTGCAGTCGATGCGAACAGGAAAGTAAGGCGCACTCGCGAACGGGGCGCCGGCCGCGCCGGTTCCGCCCCAGGATCCGCCACCGCCGCCGCAATCCGACCCGCTGTTCAGGATCTGCATCGGCGTCGCATAGCTCTGTTCCGTTCCGCAGATCAGGGTCCAGACGACGCCACCGGAGATGCCGCAGGGGCCACCCGCGTGCAGTGCGGAACCCTGCTGGTGCGGGGCGAGGGCGGGAGGTTTGAGGCGCCGGATGGTCAGCGGGATCACGAGCGACGAGCGGGCGGGCAAGGAGCCGAGTTCCGAGATGAGCGGTTCGAGTTGCCAATCCGGATGGTTGCTGAAGCCCAGTCGGAGCTTGTTGGCGGCGATCAGGCCGTGATTCGAGATGCGCAGGTCGATCTGGGTGACGTCCGACTCGATCTCCGCCAGGTCGATGAGGTTGGGCTCAAGGGTCACCACGGGAACGGGCACGAACGACTCGAACACGGTCTCGATCGAGAGTCGGGTGCGATCCTCGATTCCGGTGGGTTCGACGGTCCAGTAGTAGCGCACGGTTTCCCGGGAGAGGAACGCCTGGACCTCCTCCGTCGTCCCGGCGCGGACCAGCGACACGCCGCGGTAGGTGACGTGCTGATCGGCCGTGACTTCGAGGTCGTAGTAGCCTTCGAACAGGGAGGGAGCTTCGAATCGTCCGAAGGCATCGGTGACACCTTCGGCCACCACGTCTCGGGTGGTCGCGTCCCGGACCAGAACCACGGCGTTGGTGACCCGGGGCGAACCTTCGGCGTAGTACGTGTATTCATCGGTGGCCGTGACACGCAGCCCACCTTTGGCTTCGGCCAGGGCGCGGAAACGGAACGGCACCGGGATGCTCAAGTCCCCGGATTGGATTACCAAAGCGCCGGTGTGTTCCCCCAGCGCCAGGTCCTGCGCCGGGGTCAGTTGCAGAGTGATTCGCTGAGTCGCCCCGGCGGCTAGCGGCGCCAAGGGAGTGGATGTCGCCACCTGTAACCAGGGAGCGTCCGGTGCGAGCACGGTGATGGGCCCGGTGGACGTCCCGCCCGGATTCGTGAGGTCGAACTCGACGATTGCCTGACCTCCTCGCTTCATGCCCGCCACCAATTCGGCGGGGATCACGGTGAACCTCGGTTGGCGGGATTCCACTCGCACTGGGACGGTCAGGTCGGAGGTCGCGCCTTCGGCGGTGTTCAGTCGAACGCGGATCTCGCCGCCGGGTTCCCCGAGACGTTCGGCGGTCAGGGTGAGGCGCAGCATGCCGTGGCCTCCCGCGCCAAGGGTGGTGTCCGCACCGAAGGACACCGATCCCGTCACATTGGAGGGCGCGCTGAGGATTCGAGCTTCCAGCCCGGTGAGGGGCACTTCGCCCAGGTTCTCGAGCGGGATTTCGACGAGGTGCGCCACCTGTTCGACCAGGGAGACGGGTTGGATCGGGGGCCGCCCAAGGAGGCCAACGATGGCGAACTGGGCTTGCGAAGTAGGTCGCACGGCGCCGGGGTGAGCCGCGGCGACGTCATAGCGTCCGGCCTCGTTCGGGAGCGGTTGGAAGGTGGCGACAAACCGGCCTTCGCCATCGGTGAAAGCGAGCAGCACGCGTCGCGTCTCGCGCGTGACCACGTGGACATGGACCGGGACCTGCGCGGCCGCAACGAGGGAGTCGGGTTGCCGGGCCCGTCCCCGCAGGACGACAGGTGTCCCTACGTTGGATCGCGAGGTGTCCGGCGCCACGGTGGCGGTGTACGCCTCGCGGACGCGGATCGGGGCGATCCCGAGGGTGGTGTTGTTGTCCTCGAGCATTTCCTCCACGCGATGGTCGGCGTCGGTGACCACCACCAGCCAATAGTCCCCGGCGGCTACGGGCAGGCGTCCCTGCAGCGTTTGCTGGATCTCCTGTTGCGGGGGAAAGGATCCCGCGAAGTCGAACTGCCCGAGCAAGGTGTCGTCGCCGGGGATCGGGTCCCGGGAGAGAAAGACGCGGGTGAGGACGTTGGTGGTCACGGTCGCCAACCCCTGGTTGAGGATGCGATAGCTCACGTTGATGGAGCTCTCCGTCTCCGCGTCGGCAGGCGCGGAAAGGTCATGCACCACAAGATCGGGTCGGACGACGTCGGACACCACGAGCAGGTCGGAACCGGTGCCGAGGCCGGGTGCGCTCGCGGTGATGGTGACGATCTGGTTGGCATCCGGGAGAGCGTCGTTGACGCTGGCGATGTCGAAGGAGGCGTTGGCCTGGCCGGCAGGGAGGGTCAAGGTATTGGGAACTCGGGCCTCCCCAGGATCGCTCGAAACCAGGGTGACCAGCACAGGGGCGTCGAGCGGGCCGGTTCGGAACACGGTCGCGGTCGTGGCACGATCCAATCCCTCCCCGACCAGGCGACGTGCGAGGACGAGTCGGAGCGACGGTCGGTCATCGTCCGTCACGGTCACGGCAGTCGAAGTTCCGGGTCCAAGACGCTGACGAGTGACTGGGTCCAGCGGGTAAACGGTGAGCGTGACCACGCGCGCGGCGTTCGTCACGGCGTCCTCAAGGGCACCGAGAGGGAATTGGACGGACCCCTGGCCGGCGGGAAGGAGGATGGACGTAGGGGTCTGCACCCAGGCCGGTCCGCTTGATTCCACCGCGAGCGGCAGGTCAAACGATCCCACGGGATTGCGGGTCACGGTCGCCACGCTCGCCTGGGGTCCGTCGCCTTCGCCGATCTCCGTCTTCGTCAGAGCGAGGGTCAGGGCCGGGAGGTCGTTGTCCAAGGTCAGCAGGACTTGTGGCGGGCTATCGAGATGCCCTGTCGCGTAGGCGGTGAGGGAGACGCGTGAGGAGCCGGAAAGCTCGGCATCGTCGCGCACGCGAATTTCCAGGGAAGTGGCGGGTTCGCCGGCCGGGATCGTGATGGAAGAAGGAAGTTCCAGTCGATCGGGAGGGGTGGCGCTGAAGAAGACCCGCAGCGGATCTGCGGTGGCCAACTCACGACGAACGATCACCCGGACCGTGGCCCCTTCCGTCACCTCTGTGGCCGGCACCTCCAAGGTGAGCCGCGGAACATCGGCGTCCTCGAGGGCGATGGAGGACCCCGCCGCAATGTAACCCTCCGCACGCACCGTGATCTCGGCCGACTTCGGGCCGACCACAACACCGTCGGCGAGCGCGCGGACTTCAAAGGCCGCGTGCGCTGCTCCAGCGGGGATGATCAACGTGCTCGGGAGGGAGAGCGGGCCGGTGGGTTGGGAGGACAGTTCCAGCTGTAGCGCGGTGGATCGGTCGCCATTGCGGATCACGGACGCGCGCTGCGCTGGCGAGCCCTCGAGGACATTGCGCTCGGAGAGCAGCAGCGACAGGGCGAGGGGCACCTCGAGGGGATCGACGGCGACCTGGAGGTTGTTTTGCTCATTCAGCTCCAGCAGGGCGTCGTCGGCATCGACTTGCACGCCCAACCGCAGGGCACCCGCCGGGCCATCGGAGGCGAAGACCAGGGATTGCGTGCGCTGGAGCGATCCGCCGGGAGGCAGGGAGATGTCCCCCCGAAGCGTGGCCAAGGTCCTTGCGGGGCCGCCGGGCGATTCCGCCATGAGAAGAATCTGCTCCGTCCAGGGAGCGATCGCGTCCGCGTTGCCCACGTTCGTCACGCCCCAGACCAGGGAGACAGTCGTTCCGGGCACGGCGAGGACCGGGACTTGCAGCGGTCCAGCCACCAGGTCGGGACCGTTTGGCGGGGGGCCTACGCGGAAGGTGTATTCGCCAAGGGCGTCCCGTTCTCCGGAGAGGATGATCGAGTAGGTTCCGGACTCGGCAAAGGTATGCAGGGCGGGGTCCCCGTTGCCACAGCCGGAGGTGCCGGCGAACGCCTGATCGAAGAGCACTCGTCCGGTCGGCCCGACGCATTTCCACCGGAGCTTGGGGTCGCAGGGATCTCCGGACAACGCGTCGAAATAAGCCTTCTGCCCCGCGGTGACGGTGAGTGTGTAAGTGTCCGTGGCGCCGGGAGTCTCGATCACGCCGGCGCCTGGTGCCGGCACATCGCGGGCCACGGTCTGACCCAGGGTGAGGGCGAAGGATTGCGAGTTCAGCGGCACCACGTTGAACGAATAGGCTCCGGTGCCCTCGGCGATGCCTTGGATGGTGACGGAGTAGGTGCCTGGGACATCGAGAGTGAAGGTCCCCGGATCGCCATTGCCACAGCCCGGCACGGCGGCGAACCCACGATCGAAGAGGACCTGGCCGGTCGGGCCGACGCATCGCCAGCGGAGCTTGGGATCGCAGGGATCCCCCGACAGCGCATCGAAATAGACCGACTGTCCGGTGGTCGCAGTGAAGGTGTACGCGTCGGTGGATCCTGGCGTCTCGATCAGGCCGGCGCCCGATCCGGGCACATCGCGGGTCACGGTTTGACCCAGGGTGAGGGCGAACGATTGCGCCCGCACCGGAACCACGTTGAACGAGTAGGCCCCGGTTCCCTCGGTGATGCCGCGCACGATGACGGTATAGGCGCCCGAGACTTCGAGGGTTAGGGATCCCGGATCGCCATTGCCACAGCTCGGCACGGCGGCAAACCCACGATCGAACAGGACCTGCCCGGTCGGGCTGACACATTGCCAGCGGAGCTTGGGGTCGCAGGGATCTCCGGAGAGCGCATCAAAATAGAAGGTTTGTCCGGAGGTTGCGGTGAAGGAGTAGGTGTCCGTGGCTCCCGGCGTCTCGATCAGGCCGGCGCCCGGTGCCGGCACGTCGCGGGCCACGGGCTGGCCCGGGATCAGAGTGAAGGACTGCGCCAGCACGGGCACCACGTTGAAGGAGTAGGCTCCCGTGGCTTGGGCGATGCCGGAGACCGTCACGAGGTAGTCGCCGGGGGCCTCGAGAGTCAGGGGACCTGGATCCCCGTTGCCACAGCCGGGGACGGGGGCGAAGGCGCGATCAAAGAGGACCTGCCCGGTGGGACCGACGCATTTCCACCGGAATCGGGGGTCGCAGGGATCTCCGGACAGCGCGTCGAAGTAGACGGACTGACCGGCCGATGCGGTGAAGCGGTATTCGTCCGTGGCCCCGGGGGATTCGAGGAACCCTGCCCCCGCCCGGGGTGAGTTGTTCGACACGGGTTGCGCCAACTGGATCTCGAATCGTTCCGGGGCTGGCGCCGCCCTTCCGCCTGTCGGGGCGGCCAGGAGGAGGATCAGCAAACCGAGGAACGGTGGAAAAGGCAGGAGCCGTGCAAGGAGGTAAGGGGGCCTCATGGGGTGAATGAGGGGTGTGGAGGTGCGGCGGAGGCCGTCCCGTGCATACCCGTGTCTTCTCCCGGGGCGCTTCGCGGTTTACAAACGAATTCCCCATGAATCTTGCCATCCCCCGAGGGAGGAGAGAGCGGCCGAGGCGACGGGCACCGAGGGAACGTGGTCCCCGCCGCGGAGCGGCTACTGAGGTACGCGGAAGCGTGGGGACTGGGAGAGGAAAGCGATGGGGTTCTGGTAGACCACGCGGTCGATGGTTTCGGCGGGCCAGCGGCGGCGGCGCATTTCCAGGGCGGTGTGGGGGACGGCGAGGGGCACACTCTCGCCCCAATCGCAGGCGGAGTTCATCCAGAGGCGTTCGGTGCCAAAGCGGTCGAGGATATCGACGGCGCGGGCGGGGGAGCACTTGCTGACGGGGTAGAGTGTCATCCCGGCCCAGTGACCACGATCGAGGACCGCCTTGGCCGTGTGCTCCTCCACATGGTCGATGATCACCCGTTCCGGGCGGATGCGGCGGTCAGCGCGAAGGGCGTCGAGAATGAGGCGCGTTCCCTTGAGTTTGTCTTCCAGATGGGGCGTGTGGACGAGGATGAGTTGGTCGTGGCGGGCGGCGAGGTCGATGTGTTGTTCGAGCACGCGCAGTTCATTGCGCGAGTTCTTGTTGAGCCCGATTTCGCCGATCCCGAGCACGTTGGGGCGGTCGAGGAACTCGGGGATGAGCGCCAGGACTTCCTCGGCCAGCTTGAGGTCTTCGGATTCTTTGGGGTTGAGGCAGAGCCAGCAGTAGTGGGCGAGACCGTAGCGGGCGGCACGCGCGGGTTCGTACTCGGTGAGTTGGCGGAAGTAATCGCGGAACCCGAGCGGGGAGCTGCGGTCGAACCCGGCCCAGAACGCCGGTTCGCAGACGGCGGCACAGCCGGCGGTGGCCAGGGCGACGTAATCGTCGGTGACCCGGCTGACCATGTGGGCATGAGGTTCGATGTAGCGCATGGGGACGGGACAGGATGGGCGGTGCGCGGAGCGGGACGCGAGCCGCGGATTAAGGTTGGACTTCGCCCGGGGCGGCCGACGGGGCGGTGGGGTCGCCGAGGCGGCGCTCCAATTCCTCGAGGCGGCGCTCGAGCCGATCGAAATCGCGGGCGAGATCGGGCAGGCGGCTGATGCCAATGTATTGGCGTTTGGCCTGTCGCTCGTGGACGGCCGGGGAGCCAAGCCACTTTTCGCCGTCGGGGATGTTGTTCATCACACCGGACTGCGCGCCCACGGTGACGCGGGAGCCGATCTTGAGATGGCCGGCCAGTCCGACCTGGCCGGCGAGCGTGACGTAGCTTCCGAGGCGCGTGCTGCCCGCGATGCCGACCTGGGAGATGACGAGGCAGTGTTCGCCGGTGACCACGTTGTGCGCGATCTGGACGAGGTTATCGATCTTGGTGCCACGCCCGATGAGCGTGGCGCCGAGTGCACCGCGGTCGATGGTGGTGTTGGCTCCGATCTCCACATCGTCCTGGACGACGACGAACCCGACCTGCGGGATTTTGCGGTGCGTTCCCTGGTCGAGCACGTAGCCGTAGCCATCGGAACCGACGACGGCACCGGCGTGGATGCGCACGCGGGCGCCGACCTGGGTGCGCGGGTAGAGCACGGCGTTGGGGAACAGGCGCGTGTCCTCGCCGAGGAGGCAATCATCGCCCACGTGATTCCCCCCGAGCAGCGCGCAATGGGCCGCGATGCGCACGCGTTCCCCCACCACGCAATGCGGGCCGATGTGAGCGTTGGGCGCGACTTCCGCCGAGGCGGCCACCACGGCGGTGGGGTGGATGCCGTGCGGCGGGACGGCTTCCGGAAAGAAGACCGGGAGCACGCGGGCGAAGGCAATCCGGGGCTGCTGGACGCGGATGAGGGTCTTCTGGGAGGTCGGGATGTCGGGACCGACGAGCACCGCGGCCGCGGCGCTGCTTTCCGCAGCGGCGAAGTAGAGTTCGTTTTCCGCGAAGGTGAGATCGCCGGCCTTGGCGGTATGCGCGGGGGCGAAGCCGGTGAGGGGGAGGTCGGGATTGCCTTCAACCGTTCCGCCGAGGAGTTCGGCTACCTGTCGCGTGGTCATGAAGTGCGTTGGGGGCGGTCGCCGCGGGTTTGGGCGATTTGGTTTTGGGCGTTGAGCACCAGGACGCGGGGGGTCCAGGAGCGGGCTTCCACGGCATCGAGCTCGGTGAAGGCCATGATGGTGAGGCGGTCGCCGGGTTGTCCGAGGTGGGCGACGGCGCCGTTGAGTTCAATGGCGCCGGAGCCGCGGGGACCCTGGATCACGTAGGTTTCCCAGCGGGTGCCGCGGGTGAGGTTGCTGCACAGGATGCGTTCGTAGGGCAGCAGGCCGGACGCTTCGACCAGATCTTCGGCGATGGTGAGGCTGCCTTCGTAATCGACGCTGGCGGCGGTGACCGCGGCGCGGTGGATCTTGGATTTCAGGACGTGGACGAGCATTGCACGCCGACACCTGGCGTGGCTTCGAACCGCGTGGCATGCGACGGCAGGCGGTCCGGCGCTCCGGGCGACGGCGGCGGGAGTATAGGCGCGGGCCCAGCCGGGGAACAATCCTGCTGTTCGGGCGCGGGGGTGCCGCGGACGAGTTCCTGGAGGCGGGCGACGGCGGATTCGAGAGAGTGGGTGAGGGCGTTGAGTTCCTCGCTGGCGGCGGCGTTTTCCTCGGCGCTGGCGGCGACATCCTGGGTTACGCGATCGATGTCGCTCACGGCGCGGTTGACCTGGGAGAGGCCGTCGCTTTGTTCCTTCGCCGTGGCGGCGATCTGCGTCAGGAGGAGATCGAGGTGTTGCACCTGGCTTTGGATTTCACCAAAGGTGCCGGCCACCTCGGTGCTGAGGCGGGAGCCGGATTCACTGCGGGAGCGGCTTTCGTGGATTTTGGCGGCGGTCTCGCTGGCGGCGCTGCTGCAGCGCTGGGCGAGGCTGCGCACCTCGTCGGCGACCACCGCAAATCCGGCCCCGGATTCCCCGGCGCGCGCGGCCTCCACGGCGGCATTGAGGGCCAGGATGTTGGTTTGGAAGGCGATCTCCTGGATCACGCCGAGGATCTTGGCGATCTCACCATTGGAGACCTGGATGGCCTCCATGGATTCGACCAGGGCGCTCATGCGCGCCGCGCCGCTGTCGGCCAGGCGATGGGCGGCGGCGGCCGCTTCCTGGACGGAGCGCGTATTCTGAGCGGCGCGGTGGGTCATGCTGGTCATCTCCTCGAGGGAAGCGCTGGTTTCCTCGAGGCTGGCCGCCTGATTACTCGCTCCTTCCGCGAGGGAGGTGCTGGCACTGGAGATCTGGTACGACGCCGCGGCGGCCTGATGCGCATCCTGCACCAGCGATTCCGCGATCTGGCGCAGAGACCGATTGGTGGCACGGGCAAACCAGACGGCGAGAACCACCACCAGCAGGGACAGGGATCCGGCGAAGGCTCCGGTCACCTGGATATCTCGGGTCGCGGACCGCGTGAGGTGGTCGCAGAGGGTGTCGTTGTCGGCCGCCAATCGGTCTTCCACCTCCTTCATAAGATTGATCTTGGTGGTGATGCTGTCGAACCAACGATCCGGGGAGACTGCAAACCCGCCGGTGAGCGCCTTGTCACGGGCGAGGTTTCGAAGGCGCGCCACTTCCTCGACCTGAGGTCCGGCGACCTTCTCGGCGAGGAATTGCAGGTGGGCCGGGGAGGCGAAGGCACGGAAGACCTGGGAATAGGCCTCCTGGCTGGCGAGGAGACGGTTGAACTGCGCGAGACCTTCGGCGCCGAACTGATCGGCGGCGAAGGCGGCGGTGAGCCCGGCGCGTTCCTGGCCGTTGCATTCCTTGACTCGTAGAAACGCGACGTAGGCGGCGACGCCGGCGGAGAGTTCACCGTTGCTGGCGGTTTTGGCCACTGCATCGATGACCTCCAACGCGGTGCCGATGGTGACGGTGAAGTAGCCGCTGGATTGAGGGACGGCGAGACTGCGGGCGAGGATGGCCTGGCGTTTCCCGGGCAGTTCGGCGAGCGCCTTCTCGAGTTTGGCGAGACTGGCGCCCACCTCACTTACGCGAATCTCGGGCGGCAGGACTGTCTGACGGCTGCGATACTGCTCCAGGGGGCCGTCGGTGGCCTGGTGCTGCTGCGGCAGTTCGGTGGCGAACTTAAGGCCGCCACTGGACAGGAAGCCGGCGGAGCGCCCGCGTTCCTTCTGCAATTCGTGGATTAGGCTGCCGATCGAAGTGAGGAAAGCGACGCTTTGGCGCTGAACCTCGAGCGAGGCGCGTTCGGTAAGGCAATGCTGGATAGCGGTGCCGGCTAGAAGCAGCAGGCCGAGGAGGGGAATCCCCTGCATCAGGAGCAAGCGGGTCGCGAGGGGCCTTGGTTTCCGGGCGTTCATGGCACGGGACAGGGGTCGGTCGCCGGGGGTTTCTGGGAGGCCCTCCCCACCGCCCTCGAGGCCGGTTCGCGCATCACCGGCTCCGATACGAGAACGGGGCGTCTGATCTCTCCCGAGATCGGCGCCCCAAGGAATCATCGGACAAACTTGTACTCAGCATGAGCACTCGGCCTCGGGCTCCGAGTCAGACAAGGCGGTGACGCCTCAAGGGAGCACGAGGATCCGGGTGCGCAGGCGTGCGATGCGCGCGTCGGGCAGCCGGGGGTCGAGGGAATCGGGCTCCGGCTGTTCCCGAGCCACGTGGCCGTCGACGAACACGACGGCGGCGGCGGCGGCGTGGCGGAAATGGGCGGTGGCTTCGTTGGTGGAGACGTAGAAGAACGGCTCGACCATGGGGTTCTCGGGCGAGGCGGGGGCCTGGAAGGTGTTGATCTGCGCGGAATCGGCGAACACGGCGAGCTCTGTCGGACGGGTGGCACTCGAAATTCGGAACAGCGGACGATCGAGCGGGGCGGAGAGCGTGAGGTTGTATCCGTACCCGCCGGCGGCGGTGGCGGCCTTGGGTTTGAGGCGGCGGCCCTGGGCGGGGAGGGAGGGGCAGGTCTGGATGCGGGCTTCGGGCAGGTAGCGCCAGAGTGCGCCTTGAGCGGGGTCGAAGCGGCGGGAACCTTCGGCGCCGCGTTCGATCCACCCGAACCAGTAGAGGTCGCCGCCGTTGGTGGCCGGTCCGCGATAGCGGAACGCGCAGCCGTCCTGGTCATCCCAGTACATCTGCGCGGCCAGTCCGAACTGCCGCAACTGGCTGGTGCAGACGGCGGTGCGCGCAGAATCGCGCGATCGCGCGAGGGTGGGCAGGAGGAGGGAGGCGAGGATTCCCAGGATGGCCACGACCACGAGGACCTCCAGCAGGGTAAAGGCGCGCTCGGTTCGGGGCGGGTGCATGGCGTCGACGCTGGGCCGGCGGCGTGCCGGACCAGCGGGGTACGGTGTTGGCTGGGTTGTGACAAGGGGAAAGACACGACGGGAATGCATCCGGGGTGCGAGGAGCGACGTTGCTTACGTGGAATGGGATTGCTCGCATCCTCACCACCCGGTAGATCCACCGGCCAGCAGCCAGCGCCGGCGACGAACCTGGGACGGGGGTGGAACCCGCCCGGATCGTGGTCATGGGCCGGCGGGTTTTCCATGGCGAGTCCAGCCGAAGCACCGGGAGAGGAGACGGACGAAGCTTTGTTCGCGCGCGTGGCGAACGGGGATTCTGCCGCCTTCGCCATGTTTTACGATCGTCATGACCGACTGCTGTACTCCCTGGCGTTGCGCATTGTGCAGAATGACGCGGAGGCCCAGGACGTGGTGCAGGAGGCCGCGGTGCTGATCTGGGAGCGCGCGCCCCACTACGACGCCCGCCTGGGGCGGCCCATCAGTTGGGCGATCACGCTGGTCCGAAACAAGGCCATCGACCGGTTGCGATCGGCGCGGCGGCGGGCGGCCATGCTCGAGCGCCGTGAGGACGAGACGGTGGAAGCGGGAATCGGCCACGGAGAACCCCTGGCCGAAGCGGCTGCAGGGGACACGATGAAGCTCGTGCGCCGTTCGCTCGAATCCCTGCCACGGGAACAGCGTCAGGCCATCGAGCTCGCCTTTCTGTCGGGGTTCAGCCAGAGCGAAATTGCGGAGCGGCTGCGTGAACCGTTGGGAACCATCAAAGCGCGGATTCGGCGTGGGATGATCGCCATGCGTGATGCCCTGGAAGGGGCGCTATGAACTGTGACGCGTTGCAACAATGGACCGCGCTGGAAGCGTTGGGGGCGCTCGACGGCCCGGATGTCTCAGCCCTGCGCGAGCGGTTGGATATGGATGCCGCCGCGCGCGCGGAGTTGTCGCGGTTCCTCGAAGTCGTGACCGCCTTGGCCGGCATGCTGCCGCAGGTGACTCCGCCGCTGGGGTTGCGCGCCAAAGTCATGGAACGGATCCAGCGCACGGCCCAGGTGGCGCGCGCGGCGGGAAGCTCGACTCCGGGCGCGATGAACGCTGCCGCCTTGCCGCCAGTGCCGGAAGGAATCCATTTCATCCGGCACGATGCGCCCTGGGTGGATGGCCCATTGCCTGGCACGCGGTACAAGGTGCTCTCCGCCAGCGCGGCGCAGGAGTACGCCATGCTCATGATCGAGTTGGGACCGGGGGCGATTTATCCCGAGCACGATCACGTAGGCTCGGAGGAGATGTACGTCCTGACCGGCGACTTGCAGTCGGAAGGCCGGTCGCTGGGGCCCGGGGATTTTCTGCATGCCGAGGGCGGTTCGCATCATCACGAACTGCGTTCGATCGAAGGGTGCACGGCGCTCATGGTAGTTCCGCGCGTGGCCCTGGCAGGCATGGCGGGCGTGCCCTGACCCTGAGGACGGAGAGCTAGCGCCAGACCAGATCACCAGAAGGCGCACCGCCCACGGTCGAGGTGCCGGTTTTGACGCGAGCCCCTTGGTCATCACGCAAGTCGAGGCCGAGGGAGTACAGCGTGAACCCCTTTTCGCCGGACCGTCGGTAGCGCAGGGGTTGGCCATCCATGGGATCGCGGGGGACGGTGGCGAGGTATTTGGGGGACAAGGCGTCCAGGTGTTCCGGGTAGCGCCCTTCGGCGAGGCGATGGCGTTCGAGCGCCAGGCCGACGAGCGCGAGTCGGTTCCAAGCTTCCGCCTCGTGCAGCTTTCGAGTCGAAACCACCGGGGCATACATGCGCGCCACCACTCGGTCGATCGTGCGTCCCGAGGCATACTTCTGGAGCAAGGCATCCTGGGCCCCCTCTTCCGCGGGGGACTGCGTGAAGGGGGTGTCGGCGGAGATTTGGGCGGTGAAGGCGTCGAGATAACGCAGGTGTGAAACTTCGTTCAAGCGGATCCACCCGCGCGGTGCCCAGCGCACAAACAGTGCGAAGCCGGAGAGCTCACCCGCCTGGGCGTCTTGGCCGTAGTCGAGGGCTTCCTTGGGATTGCGGATCACTAGGTCGTAGGTGACTCGGGCGAGGGCGCCTTCGCCGCGCAGGGCGCGCGCGAACGCGGCGACGTGCGAGCGGGTGGCGAGGGACTCCTGCAGCGAGCGAAGCTGGGCCTCATTCCATCCCCCTTCGCGGCAGCCCTCCCAGATGGCTTGCAGGGTGATGCGATCCATGGCCACGCGAACCAGCAGGGAGATGAGGATGGGTTCGTCGGCGAGGAGGTCGCTCAGGCGCAAGGCCAGCTGCGTGTCGGCCAAGGCTGCGTCGGGTTGTTGCTCTGCGAGGTGGGCGACCGCGCGCAGCTTCAGGTGCGTCACCGACCGCTTCAGACTGGCGAGGTGGGGCAGGAGCGCGGCGGGCCCGCGTTCGTAGGCGATGGGAAAACGGCTCAACGGTCGTTCCTTCGCCGCGCGGTGCAGTTCCTCCACGTCGGCGTCGCTCTTGCTCAAGCCGAGGAGCACGTCGCGCCCCGGGGATCCGGGGGTGCTGGGTTTAGGCCAATCGGGAAGCCACCGGTAATAGGCCTGCCACAACGCGAGATCGGTGACGTCTCCGGCCGCGAAGGTTCCGGCATAGGCGGGCGCTTTCTTGGCGGAGCTCAAGAACTCCGGCGGGGCGTTGGAGGATTTTTGGAAACTCTGGAGGGAGGATTTGGGCTCCGCGGATTCCACGCGCAGCATTTCCTGGCCGTATTTCCATCCTGCTGGATCGCGCCACCCGCCCGTGATCTGGAGGGACGTGGGATCGGCGTATTCGTAGTCCAGCATGGGTTTGAAGAGCCGCGACATGGCGAAGTTCTTCTCGTCGGGCACGGGAGGGGGGACCACGTCGGCGAGTTGGAATCCGGCATGACGTGCGGCGAGTTCGGCATCCAGGGCACGCAGAGCGAGGCTGCCGCGGAGGTTTTCGAGCGCGTAAACCAAGGCGATCGCCGCGATCAGCAAGGACAGGCGCAGGGCCAGACTGACGACGCACTGGGGCAGGGAACCCACGGGCAAAGGGGGAGCGGGGGTGGTGGTCAAACGCTGATTCCAGGTCATGCGCAGCATGAGGAACCAGAGCCCTCGCGCCACCGCACCCACCAATCCGCCCGTGATGAACACCACGGGATCGACCACGTGGAGCACGACCCAAAATGCAAACGAGAGCAACGCCCCCACGAAAACGAACGCGGTGAGGGCCTGGATGAGGACCAGATGCAGGCCGAAGGGTTGATCGGCGCGCGGACGGAGTCGGGTCCAGGGGAACCAGGTCAGGCCGCTCTGCGCGGCGGCCAGCAAGGCGCGGGTGGTGATGGAGTTCATGGTAGGTCGGGGGATCAGGCGGGGAGCGGGGCGTCCTCGCGGGGGAGGCCAGGGGAAATCGGGGAACGGAAGTCGGAACGCGGTGTCGTGGACGGCGGGGCGAAGTGGGGGGAAGAGGGTGGATTCGGGATTGTCCGGGCCGGGGATTCGAGCGCGTCGAGCGCGGACAAGATCTCCACGCGGTAGGCGCGCGCAGCGGCCAGAAGGGCGGGGGTGGGCGCGGGCACGGGGGTCATGGCGACCGAAGTCTTCGCGGGAGCGGTGTCCACGCCGCGTTGCAGGAGGGTCAGGATTCCCACCAGCGCCCAGGCCGCGGCCGGCACGAGCCAGGGGCGGGCCATTGCCGCGAGCCAGGACGTGGGCGGAGATTGCGCGGCACGGGCAGCGCGGGCGGCGGCGAGAATCTCGTCGCGCCAGGGAGCCGGGGCGGGGGCCAGGGGCACGCGGGAGAGCCGGCGTTCGAAGGGGTCCTGGGGCGTGGCGTTCATTGCAGCTCTTCGTAAAGGGGACGCAGTCGATGGCGGAGTTTGTCTACACCGTAACGGTAACGACTGGCCGCGGTGTTGAGGGGGAGATCCAGGAGCTCGGCGATGGCTTCGAAAGTGAGCCCTTCCCACAGCTTCAAATGAACGACTTCACGTTGCTCGAGCGGCAGGGTGACCAGGGCCGCTGCGAGCGCGGCGCGGAAGGCTTCTTCGTCGGGTTCGGAGGCGGTCTCAAAGATCGGCACCGTGTCTTCGGGGGCGTGCTCCACGCCGAGGCCGCGGGTTTGACGCCGTCGGAGGAGGTCGAGGAAGCCGTTGCGCAACAGGCACAGCAGAAAGGCGCGTTCGTTCCGGAGTCCCTGGAGCAGCGCGGGCTGCCGCGCGATCTTCACGAACAGATCCTGAACCAGGTCGCGACTTTCATCGTCGTCATGACTCAGCTGCCGCGCGAAC
>JADLFD010000258.1 GCA_020845805.1 Verrucomicrobiales bacterium
ATGACTCAACCCCTCCCACGGTGACCTGCGGATTGCGCCTCAAGGAGATACTCGAGTCAACCCGGAACTCCCAAAACCCGATCGGGGAGTGCTCGGTTCTTGCCGAAAGTTTCGAGCGAGCCAACCCGGGATAGGCCGGCGAGGGTCTGAGTGTGGCTGGATGGGGTCTGCCGCCATCCTATCGATAAGCCCCCGCGAGACTCAGGGTTGCCGTAGTTCCTATCCCCCTGCCGCGATTCGTGGCGCCTTCGGCATTTCGTTTGCCGGTTCGGGGAAGCCGCCTCACGGTCGGTGTTGCAATGCGCCTCCGCGCCCCGTTGACGCCTTTCCTCCACCGCTCTACCGGGAGCGGACTCCGACCGGCCGCCCCCCCGGCTGCTACTTCATCAGGATGGTTTGCGAGGTGCACCCGGGCGACGCTCCGCCCCACCTTCTACCAGCTTCCCGTGATCACGTGCCTGGTGGCTGTGACGGCGGCTCTGCTGGCGGGATGCCGTCCCTCGACCCCGGCGCCGGCTTCCGCCTCCGGGCCGGCACCTGTGGTGACGGTGGCCCACCCGATTCCGCGCAGCGTCGACGAATGGGACGAGTTCAGCGGCCGGCTGGCGTCTCCGGAGACCGTGGAGGTTCGCGCCCGTGTCTCTGGCCATCTCGACCAGGTGCATTTCCACGAGGGCAGCGAGGTGGAACGTGGGGCGCTCCTGTTTACCATTGATCCACGGCCCTATCAGGCCGCGGTGGATCAGGTGCGTGCCGATTTGGGGGCGGCGCGCGCGCGGGCCGAACTGGCGCGCGGCGAAGCGCGCCGGGCGGAAGGTCTGGCGGCGACGCGAGCCATCTCGACCGACGCGTTCGAAACCCGACTGAAGACGGCCGTGCAGGCGGACGAAGCGGTGCACTCGGCCGAAGCCGCGCTGAAGGCGGCGGAGTTGAACCTCGAGTTCACCGAGGTGCGGGCGCCCATCGCCGGCCGCATCAGCAATGCGCGCGTCACGGCAGGCAACCTGGTCACCGGCGGAAACACCGCCAGCGCCACACTCTTGACCACGTTGGTCTCCCTGGACCCGCTCTACTGTTATTTCGAAGTGGATGAAGCTTCCGCGCTCCGTTACCGCCGGTTGTACCGTGAAGGCCGCCGCGAAAGTGCCCTCTTCAAACCGGCACCCGCCGAGATGGCGCTCGGCAACGAGGAGGGCTTTCCGCATCGGGGGGTGGTGGATTTCGTCGACAACCAAGTGAACCCCGATACCGGCACCATCCGGGCCCGGGCCGTCTTTTCGAACCCCGACCGCCTCATGGCCCCTGGGTTCTTCGCTCGCGTGCGCGTCCCGGGCAACGGGAACTACCCGGCCGTGCTGGTGCGCGACGCGGCCCTGGCGAGTGACCAGGGGCGCGCCTACGCACTCACGATTGGAGAGTCTGAGACCGTGACCGCGCGCCCGGTCAAAACCGGACCTTTGCTCGAAGGCCTTCGCGTCATCCGGGAAGGCCTTTCCGAGACCGATCGCGTGGTGGTGGCCGGGGCCATGGCGGTCCGGCCCGGCACCCGCGTCACCGCCCTCTTGACCAACATGGTCCGGACCAACGTCCCGGCGTCCCCCGCGGTCCGGACGGGGACGAATGAAGCCTCCCACGCTGCCCCCCGCGCCGCGCGATGAACGTGCCCCGGTTTTTCGTCGACCGCCCGATCTTCGCCGCGGTGTTGAGCATCGCCATCACCCTGATGGGCGCGTTGTCGTACTATTTCCTGCCGGTCGCGCAGTACCCGGAGGTGATCCCGCCCACGGTCATCGTCACCGCAGTTTACCCGGGCGCAGACGCGCGCACTCTGGCCGAGACCGTGGCCACTCCGTTGGAACAGGAGATCAATGGCGTGGAGCGCATGATCTACCTGTCCTCGTCCAGCACCAGCGACGGACGCGTCCAGGTGACCATCACCTTCGAACTGGGCACCGATCTCGACCGCGCGCAGGTCCTGGTGCAGAACCGCGTCAACACGGCCCTTCCACGCCTGCCCGAGGATGTGCGCCGCCAGGGCATCACGGCGCGGAAACAGTCCCCGGACCTCACCCTCGCCGCGCAGTTCTACAGCCCGGATGGGTCGCGTGACGTCGCCTATCTCGCCAACTTCGTCACCCTGCAGGTTCGCGATCGCATTGCGCGCATCAAGGGCGTGGCGGACGCCAATTCGCTCGGCGGCCAGGACTTCACCATGCGTGTCTGGCTCGACCCCGAGCGCCTGGCCGCGCGCAACCTCACCGCGGGGGACGTCCTGCGCGCGCTGCGCGAACAGAATGTCCAGATTGCCGCCGGTGCACTCGGTCAGCCGCCGGTGCCGGCGGGCACGGATTTCCAGTACACCCTGGTTGCCCAAGGTCGATTGGTGACCGCGGAGCAGTTCGGTCAGGTGGTGGTCAAAACCGGCACGGAAGGCGACGTCACGCGCGTCAACGACGTCGCCCGCGTCGAACTGGGCGCGCGCGACTACTCCACGCGCACCTACATGGACGGCTACAACGCGGTTTCCTTGCGAGTCTTCCAATTGCCGGGCAGCAATGCGCTCGAGACGGCGGATGAGATTTATCGCGCGCTGGCGGAGCTGAAGAAGAGCTTCCCCAGCGGTGTGGGATATCGCATCAACTACGACCCCACCCAGTTCATCCGCGCCTCGGTCCGCGCGGTGCTCTATACCTTGCTGGAAGCGCTCGCGCTCGTAGTGGTCGTGGTGGTGGTCTTCCTCCAGACTTGGCGCGCCTCGATCATCCCGTTGCTGGCGGTCCCCGTCTCGCTCATCGGCACGCTCGCCGTGATGCACGTGTTCGGATTCTCGCTCAACAACCTGTCCCTGTTTGGTCTCGTCCTGGCCATCGGCATCGTGGTCGATGACGCCATCGTGGTGGTGGAGAACGTGGAACGTCTCATCGCCACGGGCCTCAGCCCGCGCGACGCCACCCTCCGCGCCATGCAGGAAGTGTCCGGCCCGGTGATTTCCGTCGCGCTGGTGTTGTGCGCCGTCTTCGTCCCCACCGCCTTCATCACCGGCATCACCGGCCGTTTCTACCAGCAGTTCGCCCTGACCATCGCGGTCTCCACGGTGATCTCCGCGTTCAATTCCCTCACCTTGAGCCCGGCGCTCTGCGCCTTGCTCCTCCCCCGGCACGGTGCGCCACGGGATCGCTTCTCACGCCTTCTCGACGCGCTCTTCGGCTGGTTCTTCCGTGGTTTCAACGCCGCGTTCCAACGCGCCGGAGAAGTCTACGGGCGTCTGGTCCGCCGCCTGCTGCGCTTCGCCGCCGTCGCGCTCGCCGTCTACGCCGGCCTCGTCGCTCTGGGCCTGTATTCCTTCGCGCGCGTCCCCACCGGATTCATCCCCGCCCAGGACATGGGCTACCTGATCGTGGTCATCCAACTCCCCGATGCTTCGTCATTCGAGCGCACCGACGAGGTGGTGCGTCGGGTCGACGACCTGGCACGATCCATCCCCGGGGTTGCCCACACCTTCGCCATCTCCGGCTATTCCTCGGTGCTTCAGGCCAATCAACCCAACGTCGGCGCCGCGTTCCTGGTCCTCGATCGCTTCGAAAACCGCCGGGATCCCAACCTCCGCGGCGACCGTCTGCTGGCCACCATCCGGAAGAAATTCAGTGCGATCCAGGAAGGCCGCGTGCTGGTGCTCCCCCCGCCGCCGCTGCGCGGACTCGGCAACGCGGGCGGATTCAAAGTCCAGGTCCAGGACCTCAACAACGCCGGCCCCGCCGGGCTCGAGGCGGCCACGCGCCAACTTCTCGAGGCCGCCCAGAATGACCCCGAGCTCACCTCCCTCATCTCCGGCTTCCGCGCCAATGTGCCGCAGTACCGGGTGGAGATCGACCGCGCCAAGGCCAAGACCATGGGCGTGAGCCTCACCGACATTGGCGAGGCGCTGCAGACCTACCTCGGCTCGGTGTACGTGAACGATTTCAATCTCTTCGGCCGCACCTGGCAGGTCTACGCCCAGGCGGAACCGCGCTTCCGCGTGACGCCCGAAAGCGTCGCGCAGCTGAAGACCCGCAATAACCGCGGGGAGATGGTACCGCTCGGCGCTGTGTCACGCCTGGAACGGATCGGCGGCAGCGACCGCCTCCAACGCTACAACCTCTATTACTCCGCCGACATCAGCGGCAGCACCGTCCCCGGCGTCAGTTCGGGCCAGATGATCGCCAAACTGGAAAGGCTCGCCCGCGATCACCTGCCCGAGGGCTACGCGCTGGAATGGACCGACCTCACCTACCAGCAGATCATCGCGGGCAACTCCATCGCGTTCGTGTTCCCGCTCTGCGTGGTCTTCGTCTTCCTCGTCCTGTCGGCCCAGTACGAAAGCTGGGGACTGCCCCTGGCGGTCATCCTCATCGTCCCCATGTGCCTGCTCAGCGCCATCGGTGGCGTCTGGCTCAGCGGACGGGACAACAACATCTTCACCCAGATCGGACTGGTGGTGCTGGTCGGTCTCGCCGCCAAAAACGCCATCCTCATCGTCGAGTTCGCGCGCCAACGCCAGGATGCCGGCCTCCCCCGCCACGCCGCCGCCGCCGAAGCCTGCCGATTGCGGTTGCGCCCCATCCTCATGACCAGTCTCGCGTTCATCCTGGGTGTGCTCCCCCTCCTCAGCGCGCGAGGCGCCGGTGCGGAAATGCGCCAGGCCCTCGGCACCGCGGTGTTCTGGGGCATGCTCGGGGTGACCGGCTTTGGACTCCTCCTCACGCCCGTTTTCTACGTCGTGGTGCGCGCCGTCACCGAACGACTGCTCGCGCGACGCGCGCGTGCCCTCTCGCACTCCGACCTTCCGGTCCCGCCCCCTACCCCATGATCTCCGACGGAGCCTCGGCCCATCGGCCTCCCCAGCCCCTACGCCGCCAGGCCCATGCCGCGCCCGATGGGGCGAGGACTCTGGGTGCTCGGGCTCTCGCCCTGGCCCTGGCTCTTGGATTCCTCGTCACCGGCTGCCAGGTGGGCCCCGACTACCATCCGCCCGTTCCTCCGACCGTCACCGCCTTCTCCCGTGCCTCAGGGGGATTGGGCGAGCCGGGACCGGTCGAAACCACCTGGTGGCGCCGCTTCCAGGATCCGCTCCTCGACGATCTCATCGCCCGCGTCTCCTCCCATAACCTCGACCTGCGCCTGGCCCAGGCGCGGTTGCTCGAAGCTCGGGCCCTGTGGACCGCGGCGCGCTTCGATCTCGCCCCCACGGTGGTCAACGACAACTCCTACCAGAACAGCCAGACCAGCCGCGCCACGCGCCCGAACGAGCCGCGCCACCTCCGGCACAACGAAGTGTACCGCTTCGGATTCGACGCCACCTGGGAACTGGATTTCTGGGGCCGCGCACGCCGCGGCATCGAGGCGGCGCGCGCCACCGTGGCAGCGGTGGAGGCCGAGCGCGACGACGTCCTGGTGGCGGTGCGTGCCGAACTCGCCGCCAATTACCTCGAACTCCGCGGGCTCCAAGGACAACTCGAGGTGGCGCGCCGCAACGCCACCAACCAGGCCGAAACCCTGCGCCTCGCGGAAGCTTTGCGCGACGGCGGCCAGGGCACGCAACTCGACGTCGCCCGCGCCCGTTCTCAACTCGCCACGACCCGCGCGGGCATTCCCGCCGTCGAGGCCGCCACCGACCGCGCCCTCCACCGGATCGCGCTCCTGTGCGGCTGGCCCGCGGCGGAACACACCCCGCTCCTCGAACGCCTCACCTCGCCCTCGCCGCTGCCCGAGCCCGCCTCCGGAATCGCCCTGGGCCAACCCGAGGAACTCCTTCGCCGACGTCCGGACATCCGCACCTCTGAACGCCAACTCGCCGCGGCCACCGCGTCCATCGGACTCCAAGTCGCCGACCTCTTCCCTCGCCTCACCGTGAGCGGCAACGTCGCCCTCGAGGCCAATCGGTTGTCCGGCTTTTCCGGTCCGGGCCTCGATGCCTGGGGATTCGGTCCACGCCTCTCCTGGGCAGCGTTCGACCTGGGGCGCGTGCGGCAACGCATCCGGGCCGCCG
>JADLFD010000259.1 GCA_020845805.1 Verrucomicrobiales bacterium
ACCCAGGCCGCAGCCCGAGCGAGACGCGACTCGGAGCCGGTGACGCCAAGGTGGCATGCGCGCAGCATCGCATATCGCGTGGCGCCGGCCAATCCGGCCCCGGCCTCGGGGATAAAAAAAGGGACCGGCCGAAGCCGGTCCCTGAGTGAACCAAGGGCGCCCGTGGTGGGGCGCTACGAGCGACGGGCGGTCAGCGTTTGACCGCGCGCAGGAACGCGTTCCCGGCACCGATATCGACGGTGACCGGGGTTGTGGCGCCTGCCTGGACAGTCCAGGGGCCGGTGATCGAGGCGGCGGTTTCCAGGACGTAGCCATCGGGTAGCGGGGCTGTGCTGGTGATCGTCACCTTGTTGCCGGACCGTGTGATGCCGAAGGTCGGGCCGGTGGCGGGCGCCGCGGGCGGGTCGTTGAAGTTCCAGTAGGCAATGAGCCCGGCCGCCGCAGGGAGGGCGTTGGGTTTGGTGCCGTTGAACAGCGCCTTCACGTCCGCCTCGGTGAGCGCGGTTTTGAAGAAGGCCGCGTCATCGATCAGACCACGCATACGCGCGTTGTCCGGCGGGTCGAAGCCGAGGAACGCCTCGGTGAAGTCGGTCGGGAGCGCGCCCGTATTCTCACCCTCGAGGAACACTTCGCCGTCGATCCAGATCTGCTTGATCGAGCCCTTCTTCTGGAAGACGAGGTGATGCCAGTTGGTCCAGAAGCCCACATCGCCCGTGTAGCCGCTGAAGGTGTCGGCGCCGGCGTTGATGCGCTGGGTGTCGCCGGCGCAGCAGCCCGCGGTATCGAAGTACAGCGTGTTATTGCTCCAAGGCGCGTGGGTGGAGAACCCGCGTTGACCGCCGCTGGACGAGGGCGACACCGCCCAGACCAGGGCCGAGTCGGCGAGCAAGTGGAGCTTCTGCCAGGCCGCGAACGAGAGCTCGTCGTTGGCGGTGGCCACATTGATGAAGCTGGCATCGACGATGTGCACGGATTGCCCGGCGTTGTTCCTGCCGAAGTCGATGGCGTAATCACCGGCGGTCCCGGTTTTGCCGCCCGCATCGGCGGTGAACACCGCGGCGCCCTTCACGGCGCCGACGTTCCCCGCCACCAGGTCGCGCGTGTAGGCGCCGACGGTGAAGGACCACGTGACCGAGGCCAGGGTGCCGTCGGGGTTGGGGTAGGTCAGCGTCGCCGTGTGCTTGGAGAGCGCCGCGAAGATCGGGTTGGGCGTGTACGCCACCGTGACGCGCGAGTTGGCGCGGGTGGAGGTCGCGGCCACCGCGGCGCCGTCGACGGTCAGGCTGACCTTGGAAAGGTCCCACGCCGTCGTGCCGTCGAGGTGCACCACCTTGATCTGGTTGGGCAGGCCATCGGTGGCTTGGTCGGCGGGGGAGAAGGAGACGAACAATCCGCCGGGCGGGATGTCGTTGAAGTTCCAGAACGCGAGCAGCTTCGCCGCGGCGGGCAGGGTGGTGGGGGCGTTGCCGTTTTTGAGGCTGGTGAGGTCGGACTCGCCGAGCGCGGCGCCGAAGACGGTGAAGTCGTCGATCAGACCCTGGTAACGGTTGCCACTGGCGGCGTCGGAACCGATGAAGATTTCGGTGAAGTCGGTGGGCAGCGGTGCGGTGTTGACGGCCTCGAGGAAGAGGATGCCGTCGATCCAGACCTGTTTGACGTCTCCCTTCTTGGAGAACGCGAAGTGATGCCAATCGTTGGTCCACCACGACACGTCCCCGGTGTAGCCGCTGAAGGTGTCGATGTTGGCGCTGATGCGCTGGGTATCCCCGCCGCAGCAGCCCGAGGTGTCGAAGTAGATGGTGTTGTCGCTCCAGGGCACGTGCGCCTGGTAGCCACGGAACCCGTTGTTGCTCGAGGGCGAGTTGAACCAGAAGGCGGAACTGGCGGCGATGTTGTACTTCTTGCCCCAGAACGCGACGGTCAGTTCGTTGTTCGCGGTCGCCGCATTGAGGAAAGCGCCGTCACGCACGTAGACGGGGCCGGTGCCCAGGCCGAAATCGACGGAATAGTCGCCGGCTGCTCCGGAACGCCCGCCGCCGCCGCCCGTGAAGGACGAACCGCCGCGGAACGCGCCCACGCGCTTCGAGACCACGTCGGTGGTGTACGGTGCGATGGTGAAGCTCCATTCCACGGTCTTGGACCCGCCCTCGGAAGGATAGGTGAAGGAAGCGGTGTGCCTCGTTTGCGCCGCCGGCAGGGTCGCCGGGGTGTAGGCGACGGTCGCGGTGAGCCCGCTCTTGGTGACCGTCGGAGTGACCGCCACGCCGTCCACCTTCAGGCTGACGTTGGCCGCGCTCCAGGGCGTCGTGCCGTCGATGTGCACGATCTGGATCAGGTCGGGACTCGCCGAGGTGGAGTCGGCCGCAGGCGAGATGGAGACGAACTGGCCATCGGCCGGGGCATCATTGAACTCCCAGACCGCGAGGAGCTCGGCGGCGGCCGGAAGCGCGGAAGGCGCCGTGCCCCCGTGAATCTGCTTCACCACCGTCTCGGAGAGCGCGGTGCCGAAGATGGCGAAATCATCGACCAGCGCGTGGAACAAGCCCGTGCCCGTGCCGTCGGAGCCGATGTAGAGATCGGTGATGTCGGTGGGCAGCGGGGCGGTGTTTTCGCCCTCGAGGAAGAGCACGCCGTCGATCCAGATCTTCTTCGTTGATCCCTGCTTGGTGAACACGAAGTGATGCCAGGAATCGGTCCACCAGGTGTTGTCCCCGGTGTAGCCGGAGAAGGTGTCGATCCCGGCATTGATGCGCTGGGTGTCGCCTGCGCAGCAACCCGCGGTGTCGAAATAGACGTTGTTGTTGTCCCAGGGCACATGCGCCTGGAAGGCGCGCGCCCCGCCGCTCGACGGCGAGTTGATCCAGAAGGCGGATCCGGCGGCGATGTCGTACTTCTTGGTCCAGAACGAGACGGACAACTCGTCGGTCGCGGTGGAGGCGTTGAGGAACGAGGCGTCCTGCACGTAGACGGGTCCGGATCCGGAGGCACCGAAGTCGACGGCACGATCACCGGCCGACGCGCTGCGGCCACCGGCATCGGGAGTGAAGCGCGCACCGCGGAACACGCCGGGGCGTGAGGCGACTTTGTCGAGGGACTGGACCACGGGCAGCACGTCGGCTGCGAACAGCGCGGGGGCGGACGCGGCCGCGATCAGGGCGGCGGCGGTTCCCCATCGCCGGGTTTTGCGCGTCGTTTGGGAGAGGTGTCTCATAGATGTGGACTGCGGTTTTTGGGTGTGTGGTTTGGGCTGCTCCGCGGCGCGACATTCCCTTGGTGAGGAAGGACGCAGCCAGGGCGGCCGGTTGGAAACGGTGAGTTCGGTGAGGCTAGGTAGCGACGCTCATGCGGGCAATAAGAAACCGGATTTTCGCAGAAAAGGAGCAACGCGGTCGGGCTCGGGCTCGGGCGGGGCGGGGCGGGGCGGGGTCCACTCGTCGATCCTCGTGGTGGTGGGTTGAGTTGACCGGTGCCGTGTCTTGCGACGCGGGCCGCGCGAGGTCACGATGGCGCGCGTTTCCATGAGTGACCTCAAGCCGACTGCCGCCCCCGGCCGCCTTGCGTCCATCGACGCTTACCGCGGATTCGTCATGTTTCTGATGATGGCCGAGGTCCTGCATCTCGGGCGCATGGCGCGACAGTTTCCCGAGAGTCGGGTCTGGGGATTCCTGGCTCATCACCAGAGTCACATCGAATGGATTGGCTGCACCTTGCACGACCTGATCCAGCCGTCGTTCAGTTTTCTGGTGGGCACCGCGCTGGCGTTCTCCGTGGCCAACCGGCAGGCGCGCGGTCAGGCGTTTGCTCCGATGCTCGGGCACGCAGCATGGCGTGCGTTCCTGCTGAGCGCCCTGGGCATCCTCTTGCGATCGGTGGGGGCGTCGCAGACCAACTACACCTTTGAGGACACCCTGACGCAGATAGGTCTGGGATATCTGCCCCTGTTTCTGGTGGCCCAGCGCCCCCGGCGGGATCAGTGGGTGGCGTTCGCGTTGATCCTGGTGGGAACGTGGGCCGCCTTTGCCTGGTATCCGGTGGCGGGGGCCGACCACGACTTCGAGCGCGTGGGCGTGAGTCGCGATTGGCTGGCCAGTCACGGGCTCACCGGATTTGCGGCGCACTGGCAGAAGAACGCCAATCTGGCGTGGGCGGCGGACGTGTGGTTCCTGAACCTCTTCCCGCGGGCGAGTGCGTTTGTCTACAACGGGGGCGGGTATGCCACGCTCAGTTTCGTTCCCACCCTGGCGACGATGATCCTGGGCCTTCTCGCCGGGGGGATCCTGCGTGGGGACGGCGAGCCGAAGCGGCGCGTGACGCGGTTGCTGACCTTGGGGGTGGCGTTCTTACTGGCCGGCGCGCTGGTCGGAGCGGTGGGGCTCTGCCCGGTGGTGAAACGCATTTGGACACCGAGTTGGGTGCTCTACAGCGGCGGTTGGTGCCTGCTGCTCATGGCGGGGTTTTATGCCGTGGTGGATTGGCAGGCGGGCAAGCCCGTGGCGTTTCCCCTGGTGGTCATCGGCATGAACTCCATCACCGCCTACTGCATCGCGCACCTCTGGGAGGGATTCGTCATTTCCAGCCTCAAGACTCATCTCGGAGCCGGGGTCTTTGAGTTCCTGGGTAAGGAATACGCCCCGGTGTTGCAGGGCAGTGCCGTGCTCCTTGTGTTCTGGCTCATCCTGTATTGGATGCATCGAAACAAGGTGCTCGTTCGAATCTGATCGATCTCGCCGGAATGCGGCAGGCCGGAACCGCGGTCCGAGACACCGCTGCCCGGGGGGTCGCCCAAGCAGTGCCAACTCAGCGCCCCGTCGGCGGGGCGGGAGCCAGTTTCCAGACCACGCCGGTGCGATCCGTGAGTCCGGCACGCTGGCTGGTCAGGACATAGACTTCGCCATCGGCGTCCTCCCCGAATGCGATCACGTACGCGCCGAGTTTGAAGTCGGGGTGCGAGGCCACGGGCAGGGGTTCGGGTTTCCAGGGCGCATCTGCCGTCCGCGTGGCGGTAAACAGGCGACCGTCGGGGACGGCCCATTGCCGGGACCAATCCGCGAAGATGTATTTGCCGTGGAGATGGGCCAGCGACTTTCCGCGATAGACATAGCCCCCGGTGACGCTGATCCCGAGAGCCTGGGGATCCTTGGGGAAGGTGTTCAGATTCCGGTATTCGAGCACCGGATCCTCCAGTGCGGAGCGATCGGCCGGCTGCATGACTCCCTCCACGTCAATCTTGCCCGGGTTGTTGGGGTCGAAGGCGTGGTGGCCTTCCCGCTGATTCCAACCGTAGTTCCGGCCCTTGCGGATGAGGTTGATTTCCTCGTAACGCCCCTGGCCGACGTCGGCGGCAAGGAGATCGTGCGCTCCGCCCCGATCGAAGGTCATGCCCCAGGGGTTGCGGATGCCCCAGGCGAAGATCTCAGGCCGGGCGCCTACGCGACCGATCAGCGGGTTGTCGGCGGGGATGCCGTAGGCCAGGCCCGCGCCCGGGCGATCAACGTCGAGGCGCAGGATCTTGCCGAGCAAGGTGGTGAGATCCTGAGCATTGCCCACCGGGGATCGGTCGTGCCCCTGGTCGTTGCCATTGCCGCCATCACCGAGTCCCAGATAGAGGTAGCCGTCGGGTCCAAACGCCGTCCGTCCGCCGTTATGATTGAAGTAGGGCTGGTCGACGCGCAGCAGCACGCGTTCGGTGGTCAGGTCGACCTTGGATCCCTCGGGGTTGACGGTGAATTCGCTCAGGTGGGCGGTGTGATTCCAGTTGGTGGACAGCCCGGACCGGAGCGGCGCGCTGTAGTAGACATAGAGCTTCCGGTTCTCCTGGAAGGCCGGGTGCAGCGAGAGTCCGAGCAGGCCGCGCTCGTCGAATCCCTGGTTCAGCGGGCAAAGCTTGGGGCGTAGGTCGAGAAACGGCTCCGCCCGCCGGCTCCCGTCCGCCTGGAGGACGTGCACGATCCCGACCTGGTCGGCGACCAGCAATCGCCCGGCGTCCAGGCCCACCAGGACCATGGGCGAGACGAAGCCGTCGGCAATTTTCTGCAGCGTCTGGGACGTTTCGGCGGCGAGGGTGGTCACCGCGGCGAGCACTCCAGCTGCCTGGAGCAGGACTGCGCGCGGGAGCAGGCGGAAGCCGGGTCGGGACAGGCGAATCGGGATCACGGGCGGGAACCATAGGGTTCCGGCGCCGCATGACAAGTGGACGTCCCAACCGATCCCTGGTCCGCGAACGCAGCCCGCTCCCACCTCGTCGAAGTGGAGGAGAGGATCGGCTGGGCCCCGGTCAGGACCCCGTGGACGCTGTGGGGCTGGCGCCGAGCGCGAGGTTTTGCCGGGTGGCAATGACCTTTCGTATGGCGCGGAGAAGTTCCTCCGTTTTGAGCGGTTTGCTCACGTAATCATCCATGCCTGCCGTGAGGCAGGCCTCGCGCACGCCCGGCACGGTGTCGGCTGTGACCGCGATGATCGGGACGCTGGACCAGGGTGCACCGCAAGCGCGGATCATGCGGGTGGCTTCAAACCCGTCGAGCTGCGGCATGTGGCAATCCATGAGCACGAGATCGAAGGGCTCCTGCCCGAGCAGTTCGAGGGAGCGCACTCCATTTTCGGCGACGGACGCCTCGAAACCCAGACGGAGCATCAGGAGGCGGGCGAACACCTGGTTGGGGAGGTTGTCCTCAGCCACCAGGACGCGCAGTCCCGAGAGCTCATCCCCCACCGGCCGCACCTGGAGCGGTGGGGCTGGGTCGAGCGTGTTGGGGTTGCCTTCGATCGTGCTGGTGGCGTGCAGGAGCGCATGGATGAGATGCGACTGCCGCACCGGCTTGGTGACCCAGGAGTCGAATCCGTCGTTGCGCAGCTGTTGGGAGTCGAAGGATTCGGCCAGGGGCTTGAGCGCGACGAGCCGAGTGCCGCTGATCAGCGTGTCGGCGCGGATGGCGCGTGCCAGCTCCGTGCCGTTCACGTCGGGCAGGGCGTGGTCGATGATGGCCACCCGGATCTGGTTTCCCTCCCGACGTGCGCGGCGCAAGGCGTTGAGCAACTCGGTCCCGGTCCCGCACTCGACGCAAGGCGAGGATCCCCACGATTCGAGATGGTGTCGCAGCACCGCGCGCAGCTTGGGATGGGCGGAGGCCACCGCGAGGGCGTGTCCTCGGAACGGGGTGGTCCGGGACTCGGTCGTGGCGGCCA
>JADLFD010000260.1 GCA_020845805.1 Verrucomicrobiales bacterium
GACCGTCAGCAGCGCGAACGTGAGCCAGCCCGCGCCGGAGGATGTGGTTTCGGCCATACGCACGCGTACTTTATGGGCGGCGACCCCGAGCGCAAACGGAATGTCCCGACCCTGTCCTCCACCGCCCTCCCGCCGCGGCGATGGGGGTCGCGGCGGCAATGGTCCCTCAGACGGAACTCGGCGCCGGCGGGAATCCGGCCTTGGGCCGCGACTGCAGATGCAGGAGGTTGGCCAGCACGTCATCCACGCGGGCGAGATGATCACGTCGGTCCTCGTGCTGCCGTTTGAGATCCACCAAGTACGCCGTCACCGCGCTCAATCGTTGGGCCAGCAGTACGGAGACGTGCAATGCGGCGTCCGGGTGCGCACGCAGAAACGGCATGGGATCGCAGATCTCGCGGAACCGGCTCTCCACCGTGACGCGGACTGTCGCGATGTGCGGATGATCCAGCAGGATGGACACTTCCCCGAACACACTCCCGGGCTGGGAGACGGAGGTGATCGGAACGCCGGCCTTCAGGATCTCCACCGTGCCGCCCTCCAGCACATACAGGACCCCCGTGCGGCGCCCCTCCTCCAGCAAGATCGTTCCGGGAGCAATCACGCGCTGCGGGAAACTCGCCGCCAGTGCTAACATCGAGGCAAGCGGTGGCACGGGGACGGAGTAACGCATCGGGGTGGGATACGGAAGCTCGGAATCGCACCCCGCTCAGGGTCAGGGTCCCAACCGGAGGCGGAAGAAGGCTCCCTCGCCTGACGGAGCTCCGACGGGCACCTCGACGTCCCGCGCCGCGGCGCCGGCGGGCACCGTGGTGAGGGTCGCCCAGGCGGGTGTCCCGTCCAGTCGCCGGGACTCGATGACGTACGCACGACCCGCAGCGGCGAGGAAACGGCACATGAGCGTTCCGTCCGCGGCCCATCGGACCTGCGTGAATCGCAGGACACTGCCCGACTCGGTCGGGTCGGTCCCCGCCAGATACTCGGCGAGGTTGGACGCCCCGTCGCCATCGGCGTCCCGTGCCGCATCCGACGCATCGCCGGGATTCAAACCATGCTCCCGTTCCCACGCGTCGGGCAGGCCGTCATCATCCAGGTCCGGATCCGTGACCGCCGGCGCAGTGCCCGGGCTGGGCGGCGTGGCACTCCAACTGCGCGGATCGCGCCCCGAGCGCGTCGTTTCCGTGCGGCTCAGCGAGGAGCCCTCCCCGTCTGCCGTCGTGGGCCAGATGCCACGATCCGCATAGGCGATCTCATCGACAATCACCCAGGAGATCGGCTGACCGGCGGTGTCGGGCGACTGCGCGCGCTCGAGCGCCACGCGGTCGCTGTCATTGTCGAACCTGCCGACCCGCGGTCCGAAGACACGCACCGTCGCGGGCACGGCAAACAGGGACCGGAAGGATGCGGTCAGCGAGGGGTTGGCCACGGGATCAAAGGCCACCACCACCACGCGTTCCCCGGCGGCCAGGGTGATGAACAGCGGCAGGTCGAAGCTCACACCCCCGTTGAGGCGCCACACGGCGTTGGTGTTGTAAAGGGGCACCGGCGTCGCGCCCTGGTTGTGGAGTTCCACGTACTCCTGGAACACCTCGGGCACCTGATTGGTGGGGAACGTCCCGGAGTGATACATCACCTCGCTCACGATCACTCGCGAGCCGGGACTCGCATTGGCGCTCCCGCGTGTGCGCGGTGTGACCTGGTCCCAGAAGTCGCCGCCGTCCGGCACGCGCGCCAGCGCCCAGTCATTTTCCTGCCCCTTGAAGGCCACCGCGTCCACCACCCGGCCCTTCCCCTGCGCGGGCAGGTGGCTGAGGAACACCTGTTCGCCCTCCTTGTTCAGACTGAACCCGGTGCCGCGCGGCGTGTTGAACCCCGTGACCTCATCGAACACCACGCGACCGCGCGCAGGCACCACGGTGCCGGCCGGAATGGGCCAGCGCGTGAGATTCGCCGGGTCATCGCTGAGGTACCAGCCCGCCCCGAATACGAAGGAAGTGTCGGCGGCCCGATAGAGTTCCACCCAGTCGTTCGAATCGAATTCGCTGAGGAAATCGGTGTGGGCCACCACCTCGTTGAGCATCACCTCCCGCACCGGCTCGGGATCGGCGCTTCCGGGGGATCCACCCAACGACGCGCTGGCGCGCCAGTGAAGCGGATCATCGAGTCCCGGATGCTCCGCCGCCAGCGTGCCCGTCACCACCACCAGGGAATGCCCTGCCCCATCCGCCTGCACCGGCCAGCTGAGGCCGTCCGAGAAGGTGACGTTCAGGAGCGACGTACTCCCCCCCGCCGCGGTCAGCACGACCTGCTCCCCGGCGTCGCTCAGATTACCAGTGTACGGCCCCACCACCGCGACATTGGCGCCGAGACCATACGCCGCGCGGAAGGAGGCGTACCCGGTTCCCGGCTGGTCCTTGCAGACCACGAGATAGCCGCCCGCGGAAATCCGCGTTCCCACGGGAAAGGTGAACGTAATGCCGGAGGTGAACGAGGCACCACCCAGGTCAAGCACCGTGGTTCCCGCGTTGTGCAACTCGAGGAAGTCATCCGCGGATCCCGCCGCCGCGTGATACATGATCTCGGTGAGTTTCAGATCCCGTTCCAGATCGGCGATCCCCGACGCGGTCCCCGCCACAAACTCCACCGGAGCGGACCAGTTGCTCGTGCGTCCTTCGAGATCCGTGAGTTGGACGCGCGCGCGATAGGTGCGGCCCGACTCCACCACGCCCGGCGGGACTTCGATCTCGGGGACGTCCGGGTCCACGGGTCCGCTTTCCCACACCGCTTCGATCTCGTATTTCCAAGGCTCGGAGGCCGCCCAACTCGGGGTCGAAGCGTCCACCTTGGTGACTTCGCCCAGCCTCCAGTTCGCGGCGGCCAGGGTGGCGCCCCCGGAGGCCGCGGTGCGCGTGAACCGGAGCCCATTGGCCGGGAACCCGGGCGAACCGGTATACGCCAATTGCGGCGCCGTCGGAATCGCTGGATCGAACGCCAGCGCATCCAGGTTCCGCGCGCGGGCCGCGCTGTTGGTGGCGCGAAACAGGACATACCGTTTCATCAGCTGGGCCGCGCCGTTGAAGGTGCGCTCCACCGCCGCCGCCGGATAGTTGGGCCAGCGATAATAGCGGCCGTGTCCGGCCTTGCTGTCGGGGCTGGTCGAGTAGGTCCCGCTGACCATGCGCGGATTGTAGTCCCACTGGGCGCGATCGGCGTCGAGCAGCGTGGCTCCGGTGGCCGGGCCGCGAAGCCTCCCGGCCTGCTCATCGATCAGGCGCCACGCTTCGTCTGCGTTCCAGAAGAGGTCGCGATATTCGCGGATGCGATTCTGCCATTCGCGCCACACCGCGGGATGGGTCGAGGCGTTGGGCAACAACCGGTCCTTGATGCGATCCACGCCACCGCATCCCGAGTCGAACATGTTTTCCGCCCAGGTCAGGTCGAGATCCCAGGGAATCACCTCCCACCGGGACAGGGCCGCGTCACGGAAGTAGAAGAAGTTTTTGTCGTAGCAGATGTCGTAGTGGTGGATGGCCTGCACGACGGTCTGGTAGCTGAGGTACCGCGGCAGGTTGAGATTGGTGCGCCACCACGATTCGGAGGCGTCGTTGTAGCGGGAGAGGAAAGAGGACAGGTCGCTGTTGTCCGCGGGCCCGGCGTTGCCCAAGTGATTCAGCTCGCCCCCTCCGCCTTCCATCTTGAAGAGGTTCCCGTCCGGCAGTCCGTGTTCCTCAACGAAACTGCCATCCGGCTGTTCGAGCATCAGGTAGATCCCCCAGAAATCGCCCTCGTACTGGCTCGTCGTCGAGGTTTCCGCGGCGTCGTCGATCACCCGAAACTGAGTGAACGCCGAATGCATCGCCGGCACACCCGCCAACCGGAACATGCGAAAGCCGGTGGACTCGAACATGCCCTGCTCCCCGCGGTGGTTGAAGTCGCCCTGCTGAATCGAAGCGCCCAGATTCAGTTTGGACCACTTGGTGCCGAGCTTACGGCCCCAGTCGTCGCGCGCCTCGAACCCATGGCCCCGGTTCAGGTCGAACTTCCACATGTTCTTGCACATCGCGTAACGCCAAACGCCGCCGCGCGCACGGAAGCGGACGTGATCATACACCCGACCGTCGAACACCAGCGTCCCGCCCCAGAGATAGTCGTCGCCCCCATAACGGCTCAGCCAAGTGCCCTGCTCCACCGTCTCCCGCTTGGAGAGGAAGTGCAGCACGGGTAGACGGTTCATCTCCGCGCGGTCCACGGTGAAGACACGCCCAGGCTCACCCGCCGCTCCCGGCTGAACGGCGCCGGTCCACGCTGGCACGCCGTCATACACGAAATACGCGAAGTTCGGTTGCGGATCGTCACCATAAGGAACCCGGACCGATTCCCCCGTGGTGTCCGCCGCCTCGAGGCGATAGCGGATCAGGCGCCGGTGCCGCTGCACTGCGGCCGGGACCTGAACGCTGTAAACCTGATCCCCTGCCACCGCGTCGCCGTCGGATCCGGCGTCGTTCATCGCCAACGCAGTCCAAGTGGTTTCGTACGCGGCATCCTCCAACGCGACATAGGCGCCCGGTTCCACCACCTGGTAGCGAAGCGTGACCGTGGCGACGCCTTCCGGATCGCTGATCTTGGCGGTCACGAGCACCGGAACGCCGCTCCCCGGCTGGGCTGGTGCGTGCTCCACCTGACGCACCGCGGGAGGAACGCGCGTGGCGAACACCACATTCTGCCGGCCCGGCGTGGGCCCCCGTCCGGTTGGTCCCTCCACTCCGAACAGGCGCGCGTCGAAGAAGCAGTCGCTGCTCCCGTTGATCGAGGAATTGAGCACCTGGACCGCCACCACATTCGCGCCGCTGTGCAGCAGGCCCGGAGGGAGGACGACCTCAAAGGCTTCGAACTCGGCGGACTCCCGTGCCGGTCCCGCGGTGGAGGTATGCGTCAGCGCGCCGGCGTCGAGATTGGCATTCAACACCTGCTGGCCGTTGATCCAGACGCGGAAGCCATCGTCATAAACCGCCTCCATCAGCAGGGACGTGATCCGTGCTGGATCGGCGACGTCGAAGCTCCGGCGCAGGAAGATGCTCGAATAAAGACCGCGCATGTCCCCCAACGTCGTGCCCAGGGTCAACGCCGGATCGTACCCGATCGGCAGTGTCCCGGTGTCCCACCCCCCGTCGGCAAATTCCGATTGGGTCCACGCGAGAACTGGCGACGAGGCAGGTTCGGTTCCTTTCCGATACCGCCACGCCGAAGCCGCGGGGAAGAGGAGCTGTCGACGCCCATCCCCGGGCGCACCCAGCACCGACGCGCGCCAACTGCCCCCCAGGTCGTTGTCCAACCCCGGATGGATCAGCTCGATCGAATAGCCCGGCGCCTCGCCCACGGTCGGCCAGGGGAAGCCGAGCTGGTACTCGACCTCGTCCACCACGTCGCCGGCGGCGTTGCGCAGGGACACGCGTTCGTTCGAGTTGCGCAGGCGTCCCTCCCACGGGCCAACGGACTCGGCGCCGTACCGGGCGCGCAGCACGATGGGATTCTGAGCCACCACCAGATACCCGCCGGCGGGAATCTGCGCCGTCGCCGGGAACGCATAGGCCACCCCGCCATCCAGGCGCCAACCGGCCAGGCTCACCGCGGTGGCCCCAGGATTGTGCAGTTCCACGAACTCCGAGGGCTCCGTGGGATCCGGTGGATCGTAGTGAATCTCGTTGATGACCGGTTGTGCCCAGGCCGGAACGCAACACACCCGCAGCAGACAAAGGGTCAGTCCCCAGAGAGAGGTGGCTCGACTCATGACAATTCGGTGACGGAGCGCGGCACAGTACGCCCACCCCGCACGCGCGGCAAGGTGCCCAGCCCCCGCGCGGATCCCCGCGTCGCAGAAGTCCCCAGGCGTGCATCCACCTCGAAGGGCGCCAAACCCACGAAGTGAATGCAGCGGGCAAAGTCCACGGTGTCCGCGAGACGAACGTCAAGGGCCGCGACCTTACGAGGCCCGTCCTTCGTGCTCTTCGTAGTGGGTCATCCGGGGATCTGGGACCCCGTGCTTTCCCCGCCCTCGCCCCTTACCCCGCCCGCTTCCGGTACACCGCGAGACTCGACGCCCCGGAGCCCGGGTGCGTCGGCCGGCCCGGCACCAGCCGCAGCGAGGCCATGGTCCATACATTGGCCAATCGCCGGAGGAGCGTCGTGAACAAGCTCACACGGTACCGCAGCGGGCGTCCGCCCAGCAGCCGGCTCACGCCATGCACGAAACGCGCCCGGCGATAGTTGAACAGATGCTCCGGCGCCAGCGGTTCCTCCAGCAATTCCTCCAGCACCAGGGGCGCCACGCGCTCCACGTGGCGCAGCGCTTCACCGCGCCACCGCAACGGATGATGCGGCGGTGCGTTGAGCGGATCGTGCAACGCGTAGCCCATGTACCCGTCATTGTTGGGCACCGCGACGAACAATCGCCCGCCCGGGCGCAACACTCGCACGGCATCCTCCAGCACCCCCACCGGCTGCGGCACATGCTCCAGCACCTGAAATAAGGTCACCACGTCGGCACTTCCCTCCGCCGCGGCCGAAAGCAGCCCCTCCTGCACCTGCAACCCACGCGCCCGTGCGCGTCGCACGGCGTCGGGATTCAACTCCAACCCCCGCTTCCGAGTTCCCGGAACGAGGGAGAGAAAAAAGCCGTCGCCACAACCCACGTCGAGGAGGTCCAACTGGTCCGGCACGGAAGGCAACCGGCGCAGGGTCTCCGTGAATTCCCAGCGCGTCGTGGAGTAGTAGTGCTGGTTGCGCCCCAGCGCCGCGTAGAAGGCCGCCGACCCGGCCACTCCCGGTTGGTAGAACTCGAGGCCGCAGCCCAGGCACCGCAGTAACTCCACCTCCGTCGTGCCGGCAGGAAACTCGGACACCACCCCCACCCCCAACTGGCGCTGGTATTCGTGGTCGAGATCGGCCAGCCGGATCCGTTCCTCCTCCCGTTGTTCCCGTCCGCCGCACAAAGGGCACGGGCTGGCGCCTGCGCCCTGGGTTCCGGCGCGGCTCTCCCCGGTCGTCTGCCCACGTACACTCATGATGACTTCGAACCTCCAGGCTGAGGCCGCCGGGCGAGGACGTACACGCCGACATAAACCGTCGACGGATCCCCCGGCGGCACGCACCCCTGCCCGCGAAACTGGTCGGCGATCAAGTTCAAGACCGGCACCCCCAAGGCCCCGTACGCCTTGCGCACCACGCTCAGGATCGCCCTCCAAAGCTTCCGCTCCGGCGGCGGACGCAGCCCCCACACGCAGTGATGCATCATCTGGACCGCTCCCCGCACGCCGGCGGTCAGTTTCCCGGCGGAAAGTATCTCGAACCCGGCTGTCCTGGCCGCGAGGACCAGGCCGTCTGCGGTCCAGCGCTGAAAATCGAACGGGCACCCGTGCTCAGGAAACAGGCCATGCGTGGACAGCAGCAGCCGGCCTCCCGGACGCAGGAGGCGATGACTTTCCCTCAGGTACGCCGCCGGATCGGGCACGTGTTCCAGCACCTGGGTGGAAAACACCCAGTCGTAACTGGCATCGATCTCCTGCGTCAGCCCATCGCGGTCGAGCAATCGGTCCACACGCGGACCCGGTACGACATCGGCCTTGATGTAGGAGCGGCAGCGCGCGAAGGAGGCCTCGTACGGCGCGCCGCCGCAGCCGTAGTCGAAAACATCGCCGGAAAACTCCGCCCCGTGCCGCAGCACCAGCGCGTTCACGTCGCTGAGAATCAGATAGTCCCCCTCGGTGCGCCGGGGCTGCAGCCGGCCCGCCCGGTATTCGGGCAGCGCGAGCGCCTCACCCAGGGCGGCCGTCGCCGCTGTGGTGGACGCCGCCTCCGGTGCGCCGCCGTGTCCGGGTGGCACACTCGAACTCGAACTCGAGGTTGATGTTGATCCTGGAACCGACATGCCTATTACCGGACCGCGCAGCGCAACGTGGCGAGGGGACCCCTCGCCCGGCGCCCCACGGCTCCGGATTCATGGAACTGGGCGGGGAGTC
>JADLFD010000261.1 GCA_020845805.1 Verrucomicrobiales bacterium
GTTCTTCATCGCGGAGTGAGCGCGGTGAGACAGTTGGAACGGTTCAGCAGCCGTTCTGTTTGATGGGTTGGTTCGGAAGATGGGGGGCGGGGAGGTGCCGTGAGGCGCCTCCCCGCTTTTCTTTCACCTGGGGGACCCCTTTGGTGGAGGTGACAGGACTTTGGCGGGAGTGTCGGCATCGTGCGAGGGTGAGCGGGTGGGGCACCGAGGCGCCGCCTCTGAGATACGATCGAGTGAGCTCGGTCAAGGGTTCTGGGACCGACGGTTCCAATTTCGCAACCTCCTGCATTCCACAATTTTCCCGGCAGTGTCCTTGATTCCACAAATCGACGTTCCGTAGTGTCGCCGGCATCCCCGCGGTCCGTTCTTGATGCCGGTTGTGTTTCGGTCTCCGCACCGTGACGCGACTGCTGGCGTTTCTTCCCTGGGCGTCTCCAGGAGAGGTCGTCGGTGGTGGTGGCTTTGGTGCGATGCAAGAGGCCGTGGCTGGTGTCCGGTCCGCGAGGGAAGCGATCCGAGAAACCTATGCGAGCATACACGTTAGTGAGGCCGGGGTTTGGAGCATTGTGCGGGCTCCTGCTGGCGGCGACGTCCGCGCAGTCCTTGCACGCGGCGGCTCCCGCGACTCCCCAGGGGGTCATCCGGGCCAAGGCGTTTCTGAACATCGGCGGTGGCACGGCCATCGCCGACCTGACCGGCAACGTGAAGTTCCCCAACAGCCCGGACGCCGTTTACTACTATCCGTATTTCGAATTCAACGCGGCCTCGAACGGGGCTGGGGGATTCGACATCGCCACCCCAGCGAACAATGCGTACGGCGACAACTATGGCGCGCAGATGCAGGGGTACTTCTATCCTCCGACGACGGGGGACTATGTGTTTTACCTGTCTGCGGACGACAACGCGAACCTGTACCTGTCGACGGATGATGATCCGATCAATCGGAAGCTGATCGCGCAGGAGGGCGGGTGGAGCAACGCACGGAGCTGGGATGTCATTGGGGGCACACCGAGCACGGTGGAGGCGAAGAACTCGTCGACCTTCGCGACGACGGAGTGGCCGACCAAAGGCCCGGAGGGCGGGGCGAAGATCACGCTGACGGCCGGCCGGGCGTACTACATCGAGGCCACCGTGAAGGAAGGGGGCGGGGGAGACAATCTGGCGGTGGCCGTGGCGGATCCGGGCGCCGCTATCGACGCGGCCCTGCCAATTCCCGGGCAATATCTGTCGCCGTTTGGGGTTCCGGCGAACGCCGCGATCCTGTCGCATCCGGTGAGTCGTACGGGGTTGGCTGGCAGCAGTGTGAGTTTCAGCATCGGCATGGAACTCCCGCCCGGCGTCACGCTGACCAAGATCGAGTGGACCAAGAACGGGACCGTGATCCCCGGGGCGACTGGGACGACGGCGACCTTCGTGGCGGCCGCCGAGGACGACAACGCCAAGATCAAGGCGACGGTGACCACGTCGGTGGGCGCGCTGACCAGCAATGAGGCGACCCTGCGGGTGGCGTCGTTGACCGGTGAGTTCACCGCCGGAGTGGTGAAGTTCGAGGCTTACACCGGGATCACGGGCACCGCGGTGGAGGGCCTGGTGACGGATCCGAAGTACCCGGGTTCCCCGGATGAGACGCGCCTGCTGCCGGCGATCAACACGCCAAGCGGGTACGCAGACAACTATGGCGCCCGCGTGAGCGGGTTCCTCATTCCGCCCGAGACCGGGGAGTACCATTTCTTCCTGAGCAGCGATGACGCGTCGCAGTTGTGGATCAGCACCGACGCCAACGCGGCGAACCTCGCCATGGTGGCGGAGGAAACCGGCTGTTGCGCCGCGTTCCAGGAACCCGAGGTGGGGGATCCTGCAACGACTGCGTCTCCCATCGCGATGACCGCCGGGCGCCGTTACTACTTCGAGGCTTTGGTGAAGGAAGGGGGCGGCGGCGACTACTTGCAGGTCGCGGTGCGCAAGGTGGGGAACACGACCCCGGCGGCCAGCCTCCAGCCGATCTCGGGTGCGTGGATTGGAGCGAATGCGAAACCGAACCTGGGTGCGCCTGAAATCACGGTGCAGCCGACCGCTCCGTCGAGCACGATCCAGGGCACCTCGCTGACCCTGAACGTGGACGGCTTGGTCACCCCGGCCGGGTTTAACTTCCCGTTGTTCGTGCAGTGGGAGAAGGACGGGGCGGCGCTTTCTGGCGCGACAGGGAAGAGCCTGGAACTGGCCAACGCGCAGCTCAACCAGTCGGGCCAGTACCGTGCCGTGGTGTCCGCGCCGAGCGGGAACTCGGTGACCAGCATCGTGGTTACGGTGAATGTGATCGCGGACACCTTCTCGCCCAAGGTCACCAAGGTGAAGGCGAGCTCGGTGCAAAACATGATTGTCTCGTTCGACGAGCCGCTGGACAAAGCCTCGGCCGAAACGGCGTCGAACTATCAGCTCTCGGACGGCGTGACGGTGACCTCGGCGACTCTGAGTGGGAACTCGGTGCTGCTGGTCACCAGCGGACTCACGGTGAAGAAGTCGTATGTGCTCACGGCGGGCGGGGTGAAGGACCTGTTCGGGAACACGCTGACCGCGGGCACGACCTTTGGGTTCACGGCCAACGTCATCACCTACGCGGATGTCATTCTGGCGGACAAGCCCATCGGATTCTACCGGTTCGAGGAGACCTCGGGCCAGATCACCAAGAACCTTGGCACGCTGGGGGCCGTGGCCGACGGCCTGTACAAGCAGGGTGGTGGCGAGGACGATTCGGCACCCGCGGACGCGGCGGTGGCTGCCGGGCCGCGCCCGGGTGGATTCCTTGGATTCGATCCTGCGAACATGGCGGTGGAAATGAAGGGCGCCGAAACGCAGCTTTGGGTCGACACGCAGCAGCAAATGCTCAACGGGCTGCAGGCGTTTACCCTGGAGTACTGGGTGAAGCCGGCGAACCGGAAATCCGATCCCACGGCCTTTGGCACCCGTATTGGCCTGGTGGGCCAGAACGATGCGGTCGAGTACGGCTTCATCAACCCGACCACCATCCAGATCTGGTCCTCGGGCGGGGGTTCGCTGGATACCACCTACACGTTCGAGGACAACGAGTGGCATCACATCGCCACCATTGCCGACGGCAAGACCATCAAGAACTACTTCGATGGCAAACTGGTGGGCACGGGCGGTTCGACTACGGCGAACTACGGGTCGTCCACGTTCAACGTGCACATCGGCGGCGGCGGCGTGTACGACGCGACCGGTAACTTCTTCACGGGCCAGTTCGACGAGGTGGCGGTCTTCAACAAGGCGATCTCGGCCGAGCGCGTTGCCGCCCACTATAAAGCGGGCAAGGAAGGCGGCGAGGCGGCGGACGACGGCGGCCTGGCCAGCCTCAAGATCGCCTGGGTGAGCTTCCATCCCGCCGAGAACACACCGGCGGCGGATGCGGCCACGGCCGGGATGACGGAGGCTTCCGACTCGCAGTACACCAAATTGCTGACGGGTGCGGGGCATCAGGTCACGCGGTTTGTGACCACGGGCAACCCGGACGTCGCGACTATGAATACCTTCAACCTCGTGATCATCAGCCGCTCGGTTCCCAGCGGTGACTATCAGGATGCGCCGGAGACGCTGGCTTGGAACGGATTGAAGGCTCCGACGATGCTTCTCGGCGGCTACATCCTGCGCAACAGCCGCCTCGGCTATACGACGGGTGCGACCATTCCGGACACGGCGAACCCGGTCAAACTGTCGATCAAGGACGCCGCGCACCCGATCTTCTCGGGCGTGGCCCTGGGTGCGGGTTCGGTGACGGTGAACGACTATGCAGGCATCGTCACTTTCAACGATGCCTTGCAGCGCGGCATCTCCGTGAACACCGATCCGCTCGCCGGGGGCGGCAAAGTGCTGGCCACGGCCTACGCCGAGGGCGACCCCGCCCACAACGGCACGCTCATCGCCGAGTGGCCGGCGGGCGCGAAGTTGGGGAACGCTGCCGCGGACACCTTGGGCGGTCCGCGACTCGTCTTCCTCACGGGCAGCCGTGAGGCCGACGGTTCGACCTCGCAGATTTCGGGCATCTATGACCTGACCGACGACGGCGCGACGATGTTCCTGAACGCGGTCAAGTACATGGGCAAACCGGTGGCCTCCGCTCCGACGCTGTCGATCAGTCGGGATGCAACCGGCCTGAAGGTGGCCTATACCGGAACGCTGCAAGGCGCCGACGCGATCACCGGTCCGTGGACGGATGTGGCCGGCGCGTCGAGCCCGTACACACTGCCCACCTCCGGCGGGCAGAAGTTCCTGCGGTCGAAGCAGTGATTCGACGACTGGGGTACGGACGATCGGCGAAGACCGTGCGTTAGCGCACCCCTTCAATAGCGCCCTCCTGAGGGCGAACGCATACGAGAGCCGGGCGAAAGCCCGGCTCCTTTTTTTTGTGGGTGCACCGCAGGGCGCGGCCTTCAGGGCAGGAACACGGGCAGGGCGCTCCGAGCCAGAACACGGGTGCGGCAACTCGCCGCACCCCCGGGGAGGCGAAGTGTCGGTAGGCTCCACCTCGGATTCAACTGGGTCGGTGCGCTCGACAGCGATGTCGCTGTTGAACCCTTCATCGCATGTCGTGCAACGCACCGTTCGCGGCGGGTTGGGTACTGGCCGGCTGGCTTGGGCTGGCGTCTGGGTGGGGCGGGCCGGCAGGAGAAGCGGCACCGTTCGATTTGCTGCTGGTTCCGGGTGGTTTGGCGGGGACCCTCGCGGCGATTGAAGATGTGCCGACGTTGCAGTTCCTCCGACGCTGCGCGAAGCAGGCGAAACTGGTGGGGAGCGTTTGCACAGGCTCGCTGCTGCTGGGGGCCGCCGGGCTCCTGCGCGGGCGCAAGGCGACGAGCCATTGGCAGACCTTGGAGGTTCTGACGGCAGCGGGGGCCACGCCGGTGGCGGAGCGCCTCGTGTTCGATGGTTCCGACCGTGTGACCGCGGCCGGGGTCAGTGCGGGGCTGGATCTGGGCCTGGAACTGGTGCGGCGGTATCGTGGGGACTTTTATGCCCAGGGGATGCAGTTGCTGGGGGAGTATGATCCCCAGCCTCCGTTCCCTGGAGGAGGGCATCCACGCACGGCGGACAAGGTGGTGGTGGATATGCTGAACACCATGCACGCGCCGTTGATGCCTCGATTCAGGGAGGCGGTGGCCGGAGCCCTGGCGCGGTGGCGCAATTGAGCGGCCTGGACTTCAGCGTCCTCGTTCGGTGCAGGGCCCGCTTGTCGTCCGCGCTGGAACCTTGTTGGATCTCCCCATGTCCACGCATTGGATTCGAGGAATGGGACTCGGTTTGCTCACGCTCAGCGTGGTCCCGGGTGCCGAAGGAAACGCGGCCGCGGCGGAGTCCTGGGTCTACTTTGGGACTTACACAGGGGGGAAGAGTCGGGGCATCCACGTCAGCCGGTTCAATCATGAGACCGGGGTGTTGGGGCAGGCGGCCCTGGTCGCGGAGATGACCAACCCTTCATTTCTCGCGGTGCATCCGAACGGACGACAGTTGTATGCGGTGGGCGAGACCGCGGATTCCACGGGACGGCGGGGAGGCACGGTGGCGGCGTTTCAATTGGACGCGGCCACGGGTGGACTGAAGCCCCTGAGCACCCAGGACTCGCACGGTTCCCACCCGTGTCACCTGACCGTCGACCGGACCGGTCGGTGGGTGCTGGTGGCGAACTATTCCAGCGGCACGCTCAGCGTGTTCCCGGTGGCCGAGGACGGGAGTCTGGGGAGCGCGAAGCAGGTCATCCAGCATTCGGGGTCCAGCGTGAATACCTCCCGCCAGATGGCGCCGCATGCGCATTCCATCCAGTTGGACCCGCGGAATCGTCACGCCATTGCGGCGGATCTCGGCATCGACAAGCTGATGGTCTACGACTTCGATGCGAAGACGGGGCAACTCGAGCCGAACCAACCGCCGTTCGCTTCGTTGGCACCCGGTTCCGGTCCGCGCCATTTCGCGTTTCATCCAGATGGCCGCCACCTGTTTGCGATCAACGAGATGCTGACCACCATCACGGCTTTTTCCTACGATGGTCGCCAGGGCCGATTGAAGGAGTTGAGCACGGTACCCACGTTGCCGGGTCCGAACCCGGGGGATGCCTCCACGGCGGAGATTCTGGTCCATCCCACCGGTCGTTTCGTGTACGGCTCGAACCGCGGCCATCACAGTATCGTGGTCTATCGTTTCGATCGGAAAACGAGCGCTCTTACGCTGGTCGAGCACGAGTCGACGGGGGGCAAGACACCGCGAAATTTCGTGATCGACCCGACCGGCCGCTGGCTGCTGGCGGAGAATCAGGATTCCGACTCCGTGGTGGTCTTTGCGATCGATGCCGACACGGGTGCGCTGACGCCGACCGGGCAGCGGATCGAGGTGGGATCGCCGGTGTGTGCGCGGTTCGTCGCGGTGCGATAGCTGCCGGTCCGCGCCGCCCCCCGGGGTGGGGACGATTACGTGGAGGTCGAGTCGGCCGGAGCGATGTGCTTCAGGCCGGCCAGCGTCGGATCCAGTTTCTCGGCGATCTTCCCGTCGCGGATCTCGATGCGGCGTGGAGTGACCGCGGCGATCTCCGGGTCATGCGTCACAATGATGATCGTGCGACCAGCGCGGTGGAATTCGCGGAACGTCTCGAGGATCATTTCGCCGGTGTGCGAATCCAGGTTTCCGGTGGGTTCGTCGGCGAAGATGAGTCGCGGGTTGTTGACCAGTGCGCGCGCGATGGCGACGCGCTGCTGCTGGCCCCCGGACAGCTGAGAAGGCCGGTGTCGGGCACGGTTGTCGAGTTGCACCGTCCGCAAAGCGTCCATGGCGCGCTCGTGGCGTTCGCGAGAGGATATGCCCGAGTAGATCATGGGCAGCTCCACATTCTGGAGGACGTTCAGCTTGGGCAGGAGATTGAAGAACTGGAATACGAACCCGATTTTGCGATTCCGGATCTGGGCCAACTCGCGGGCCGAGGCGTTCTGGATTTCGACTCCGTCGAGCCGAATGGTTCCCGACGAAGGGGTGTCCAGGCACCCCAGGATATGCATCAGCGTGGACTTGCCACTGCCGGACGGGCCGATGATGGAGATGAACTCACCGCCGTCGATGTCGAGGGAGACTCCGTCGAGGGCCCGGATGACTTCACCGCCCAACTGGTAGGCCTTGGTAATATTGCGGAGTTCGAGCAGGGCCATGGAGGGATGCCGGGTCCGGTTGCGTCAACGAGGCGGTCTCCAGTGGGGCACGACCGCGCACGATCCAGTTCAAATCAGGTACCGGGCCGAGTGCCGGCCGGTCGGGCGTTGGTGGAGGCGCCTCCGTTGGCCGTGCGGTCCTTGGCGTCGGCGGGTGTCTCCAGGGCGACGATGTCGCCAGCGGCGAGGCCGGATTTGATCTCCGCGCGGAAGAGGTCGGAAACCCCGACGACGACCGGGCGGCGCTCGAAGGAGTCGCCGGATTTGCGATAGACGTAGCGCTCGCCCTGCTCGCTGAAAACTGCGACCAGGGGCACGGTAAGCACGTTTTCGGCCGTGGCGACCGGGATGGTGATGCTCGCAGTCATGCCCGGTTGCACGCGCGCGTCGACGTTCTTGAGCGCGATGCGTGTGGCATAGCCCTTGATGTTGTTGCGGACGGTGGCCTGGGGCGCGATGCGTTCCACTTCGCCGGCGCTGGTGAGGCCGGGTACTGCGTCGACGTCGACATTGACATTCATGCCCTGCTTGAGGCGGGTGACGTCGGCTTGGTTCACGTGCGCGCTGATCACCATGGAACTGAGGTCCGCGATGGTCAGCACCTCCGTGCCGCTGTTGAACCCGCCGGATCCGGAGACCGCCTGGCCCGCGGAGATGGGGCGGGTGAGGACCGTGCAATCGAACGGGGCGACGATCCGGGTCTTGAGCAGTCGCTCACGGGCCAGCAAGGCGTCTTGTTCGGCGCGCTCGATCGAATTGCTGGCGATGGCGTAGTCCTTCTGCGCCGATTCGTATCGCTGCCGGGTGGACTCGTAGACCTGCTTGGCCACCAGTTTGGCCTCGAAGAGTTCGGCGTCGCGGTCGAAGTCGCGCTTGGCCTGTTCCATGGCGATGCGCGACTTGTCGAGTTGGAGGCGGGTGCTCTCGATCTGCTTTTCCCGGGTGTCGACCTCGATCTTGAGATCCTTGTCGTCGAGCGCAAAGAGCAGGCCCCCGCGCGCGATCCGGTCTCCGACGTCGACGGGGAGCTCGCTGATGCGTCCGTTGACTTCGGGCCGTACGGAGACCTGTTCGGCAGGCCCAATTTCGCCGGCCACCGTCACGGAGAAGGAAATATTGCCGGATTCGGCGGCGGCGGTTGTTTTGCGTTCCTGGGCGGCTTCGGCGGCACGGGCGGCGGCGTTGTTTCCGTTGCGCACACCCAGCCACAGGTAGGCGCCGCCCCCGGCGAGGGCGAGGACCAGAAGGGCGAGGAAAACCGATCTCATTCGATGGGCTGCGAAACTAGGGGCATCACGGTGGGCGTGCAAATGCCTATTTGCCGAAAGTTACGCATGCGTACCGATATCGCGGCGCTGGGAGCGCGGTTACGGAGGGTATTGCGGATTGGATCGTGGAATCGACTTCCGGGTTTCCGCTCCTCAGAATGATGGGCCGGTTGGGCCCGGTCCGGTGGGGCTGCGCAGCCATGGTGGCGCGTGGAACCAGCGGCCCGGGTAGGCTGGGCATGCGTCCATGGCCAAGCGCCGTTCGAAACGAGGATCCACGCTGACCCCGCTTGGGGTCTGGGTGGCGTGGGCATGTGTGTTGGGACTGGTGATCCTGGTGGGTTGGATTTGGTGGTCTTCGGGGCGGCCTCTCTCGCTGGTCGCCTCCCGCCCGGAGCGCGCCGCACGTGGATCAAACCAACCAGCGGCTACCCCTTCGGGATCTTCCGTCCGCGCCCCATCGAGATCCGCCCGGTCCCCGGAGCCTTCCTCCGGCCCTGGGACTTCCGCCGCCCTCTCCACATCCATCTCCACCTCGAATCTCCCGCTGGCGCCGTTGCTCACGGCAACCAATCCTCCTGCAGTCGGGGGGACGGTTCGGGTGGCGATCGCGCGCCCGGACCTGGGGGCCGCTTCCCTCACCAACAACGTGGGATCGACGTCCCCGATGTCGCGGGCGGCGACGCTGGTGCCGGCGACGGCGCGGGATCAGTTGGTGGCGGTCCAGTCGGCCTTGGCGCGGAGAGGGATTTCGTGTGGACCGATCGACGGGGTGCTGGGCTCCCAGACGCGATCGGCGTTGCGCGTGTTTCAGAAGCAGGAGGGCTTACCGGAGACTGGGATGCCGGATGCCGCCACCTTGCGTCAATTGCGCTGGGAGGAGGAGGGGTTTGAGGTGTATCGCGTCGCGCCGGAGGATCTCGCCCGGTTGACCCCGGTGCCGAAATCGTGGTTGGGCAAGGCGTCGTCCGAGCGGTTGGATTACGAGAACCTGCTGGAACTGCTCGCGGAACGTTCCCAGGCGCACCCGCGGCTGATCCGTCAGCTGAACCCGTCCATCGACTGGCATCGGGTCACGACGGGGTTGGTGGTGAAGGTCCCCGGGGTGGTCACGCCGGGGGTCAAGGGACGTGCGGCCCGGGTACGGATCAGTCTGGGGGAAAAGACCCTGCGCGTTTTCGACGAGAGCGGCGGGCTAATCGCCCATTTCCCGTGCAGCATTGCCCGGCGGGTGGAGAAGCGGCCGGTGGGGGAACTGCACATCGTGAAACTGGCGCCGAATCCGAATTACCGGTTCGACCCAGAAATCTTTCGTGAATCGGAGGAGGCGCGGAAGATTGGACGCAAGTTGATGATCCCTCCCGGACCGAACAACCCGGTGGGGACGGCGTGGATCGGTCTGGATCGTCCCGGGTATGGGATTCATGGGACCCCGCATCCGGAGGATGTGGGCCGCACGGAGTCGCACGGATGTTTTCGATTGGCCAACTGGAATGCGGAGCGGTTGTTGAAGCTGGCATGGGTAGGAATGCCAGTGCAGGTGGAGCCGTGAGTGATCGACTGGTATTTAATGTCGGCGCGATGCAGGGCCGGACTGTCCTGCCCTCCCGACTCGTGTTCGTGCGTCGTGAGACCGAGACACGGATTCACATCCTGCTGAAACTGTTCGGGCTCCTGTTGTTCCAGCGGGAGCGTCTGGAGATCGAGCCGCATATCGATGACCCATTCATGCCGTTCGTCCCGGACCTGGCGCAATTCGACTACCAGGGGCGCATCGCGCTGTGGGTGGAATGCGGCGAGTGTGCGATCTCGAAGCTTGACCGGTTAGCCGTGAAAGCGCCCGACGCGGAGATCTGGGTGGTGAGACGGTCTGCGGAGGCCGCCGGGGACGTGCTCCAGCGCATGGCACAGGAGGGGCTTCGTCGCGCGCGCTACGGAGTGGTCGGCATGGACGCGGCCATGCTGGAGGAGGTCGAGCAGCTTTGCGTGGCCCGGAACGACGTGGTTTGGCACCGCGCGTCGTGGCAGGATCAAGTGATCCAGTTCGAATTCAATGGGCTCTGGTTCGACTGCGGATTCACCGTGGGCCGGCATTGAGAGTTTGGGCCAGCGCGGTTTCGAAGTCGCGGCCCTTGAGCAGGTACAGATTCAGGGCGAGCACCGTCACCAGTGCGACGGTGACACCCACCAGGGTGTCCGCGAAGGTGTTGTACGTGGCGTGAAGGAGCGAAGGGACGGCGAGGGCCGCGATCAGATAACCCCCGCGCCGGCTGGGGTGATGGAGGGCAAATCCCACGAAGTAGGCGGCAATGCCGGTCCACATGGCATGGAGGAAGGGGAGAGAAGTCAGGCGCAGGAAGTTGAGGACGTAGTAGAGACCGGCGCCTTTGGCGGTGGCCTGTCCGGACGGGAATGAGGCCAGCAGGTTCTGGGAGCTTTGATACGCCACTCCCTCGAAAATGCCGAATCCGAGCCCGGCCATCAGCCCGTAAAAGAGCACGGCGCGTTGTGGGGTCGTGCGTTCCGCGAGGAAGTATAGGACGAAGAGTTTGGAGAGTTCTTCGATGGCGGCCACCCCGACGAGGTGGCCAGCCCAGCGGGTGGACAGCGAAGGGGATTGGATCCAGACCGCCACCCATTCCACGGGCACCACGTAGCGGGCGAGCGCGACGAGTCCCACGGAGAACACGGCCGACCCCACGTAGGCCCAGACGCATCGCACGAGTGTGACCGCGGGCTGAGAAAAAGTGGCATGAAAGAAGAGCGCCCAGAGAAGCGAGCTATAGAGCGCGATGCCCCAGTAAGCGCCTCCCAGGTCGTTGGTGCCTTGGAGGTAAACCACGAGGAACAACGGAAGCAGGCCGATGACGGCGAGTGCCAGGATGCGCCGGGAGTCCTGGGCTCGTAGTCGAGCGAGATCCTCAAGCGGCAGCATGAGATGCGGCGCCAGTCGCAGGAAGTCCCGACCGGCGCTGGTGCCAGCCTCGCCATCGTTGCCCGGCGGCAGGGGGGGGCGATGCGCTGGGGCGGAAGGCGGTGGACGGAAGGCAGCGGAGGTCGCTTCGGGTCGCAGCAGGGAACCCAGGGGGCGTGTGTCGGTGGAACCTTCCACCAGCACCGGGGTGTCTTGGGCCACCATCCCGCGCTGCAGGAAAAGACTCAGATCCTCGATGGAGTAGGGGCCAACGGGCCGGCCCTGGGCGTCCAGGAGGAAGCACGATGTCACGCTCGTGGATTACGCAAGTGGGTCCGGGTTGGCCAGCGGAATCCGGGGCTTGGACGGTGCCTCGAAGGCGGTCCGGTCCGTCCCGATGAAGGGCCAGGTGACGACGAATCGTCACCTGGCCCTGCTGTCCTTGCGGGCACCGAGGAAACCGCCGCACCGGAGTGAGGCCTTCTCGCCGGGGTCAACGGATCAGGTCCCCCGTCGATTCAGCCGATCGGTTGGGCGCAGCGAACGCACACACGACGGACGAGTCAGCATCCAGCGCGGGGTCGGGCCGCGATGCGATGCCTGCCTTGTCCGAGCCGACCGCTGTGTGGTGTCCGTCGATGCATCCCGTGAAGCGGGGGATGGCTCGCTGACGTTCACGAACAGGAATCGGGGTGTGGTGTTCACAGTGGCTTGGAAGCCAAGTTTCGGAGTCGGAGTCCAGACAGCTTCGGGTGACCCTCGGGGTCACGGGTTGCGCCCAGCGCTCCCACTACGGACCCTCATAGGCAGCTATCGTGCCATGGCCCCAAGGGA
>JADLFD010000262.1 GCA_020845805.1 Verrucomicrobiales bacterium
CCCCCGGAACGACGGATGCTGGTGGGCTCACTTCCTCTCCCTCATAAAACAGGAAGGGACGCGCGGCCAGGCCGCAGCGTCCCTTCTTTGAAGGCTCAGCAGGTCCCCGCCCTCGAGGCAGAGGGGAGCCGGCGTTACTGCTTGTCGTACTCTCCCAGGGGGCGCAGCCAGATGTTGCGGAAGCGCATGGGATTGCCGTGATCCTGGAGCCCAATGGGTCCGCGCGTCGGCGTGTTGGCGTCGTACGCGGCGACTTCACGGTGGCGCACCGGGCCGAGCAAGGCCTTGCGATGCTGGGTCACCACACCGTTGAGGATCACCGTCACATAGGCGGGTTCGATCACCTTGCCGCCTTCCACTTTGGGCGCCTCGAAGATGATGTCGTAGCTCTGCCATTGGCCGGAGGGCTTCGCCGCATTGGCCAGCGGCGGCCACTGGCCGTAGAGCGCGCCGACGGTGCCATCGGCATACGTGGGGTTCTGGTAGCAGTCCAGGACCTGGAGCTCGTAGATGCCGTGGAGGAACACGCCGCTGTTGCCACGTTCCTGGCTGGTGCCCTCGGGGGGGTTGGGCGTGGCGAACTCGATATGGAGTTGGAAGCTGCCGAACTGCTCCTTGGTCTCGATGCTCCCGCTCTTCTCGAGCACCTGCATGTAACCGTCCTTCACGATCCAGGGCGCCGGGCCTCCGCCCTTGGTCCACTTCGACAGATCCTTGCCATCGAAGAGCACCACGGCGTCCGACGGCGCAGGGGCACCATGGCTGAAGGCGGCACCGGGAGTCACGATGCGCGGTTGCGGACGATCCGCATCGTGCACGCGCCACTGCTGGCCGGTGATGCGAGGGGTGTCGGTGTAACCAGGCTTGTCGGCGGCCGCGGCTCCCATGACGGAAACCAACCCCACCGCAACGAGCAGGGAAGAGCAATAGTTCATAACGGGGCGCCAGCATCCCCAACCTCCGCCCCGCGCGGCAAGCGGGATCCCGCCGTCCCGGATCGCACCCTCCTGGTTGCGGTGGCGATCCGGGCTGGGGTGCGCCGGAGGCCAAGGTCGCGCACCGTGGTGAATCTCCCCTTGGCCCCGTGCCCGGTTCCCGATCCAATCCGCGCGTGGATCTCCCCTTTCGACCGCCCGCACCTGCGCGCCTGGACTGGCGCATCGGCGTGCTCGGCGCCGGTTTCATCGTCTCGGATTGCCACCTGGTGGCCTATCGCAAGGCCGGTTTCAACCCGGTGGCCATTGCCGCGCGCCGTCCGGAGCAGGCACGCGACGTGGCCGAACGACATGGCATCCGCACGGTTTATTCCGATGCCGCGGCGTTGCTCGACGACCCAACCCTCGAGGTGCTGGACATCGCGGTGCCCCCGGCGGCGCAGGTGCCGTTGATTCTCGAGGCGTGCCGTCGCGGCACGGTGCGCGGGATTCTGGCGCAGAAGCCGCTGGGCGTGGACTACGCGGAAGCGGTGCGTGCCGTCGAAGCCTGTGAAGCGGCGGGCATCGTCCTGGCCGTGAACCAGAACATGCGCTACGACCCGTCGGTGGCCGCGGGCCACACGCTGCTGGAGAACGGTCATCTCGGAACCCCGGTGCTGGCGACGATCGACATGCGCGGCATTCCGCACTGGATGCCGTGGCAGCGCGAACTGGGCTGGGTCACCTTGCGCATCATGTCCATCCATCACCTGGACTGCTTCCGGCACTGGTTCGGGGATCCGGCCCGGATTTACTGCAGTGTGCGCCCCGATCCGCGCACGTCTTTTCCGCATTCCGATGGCATCGTGAGTTACATCCTCGAGTACGACTCAGGCCTGCGCTGCGTGGGGTTGGACGACACCTGGACCGGTCCGGCCAAGGAGGGTTGTCCTGCGGATATCCGCATCACGTGGCGCATTGAGGGCACAGACGGCCTGGCCATCGGCGATCTCGGCTGGTGCCGCGATCCGTACACCACACCCAGCACGCTGCGCTGGGCGCGCAAAGGAGACACCGCGTTCCGGCAGCCGGCCTGGAGCGAGTCCTGGTTCCCCGATGCCTTCCGCGGCACGATGGGCGAACTGCTCGTGGCGCTGGAGTCCGGCACGCCGCCCGCCCTCAACGGTCGCGACAATCTGCGCACCATGGCCCTGGTCGAGGCCGCCTATCGCAGCGCCGAAACCCACCGCGCGGTGGCTCTGTCGGAGATCGATCCCACCTTGAGCCCTCGCGGACCCGCCTTCACGGCCGCGGCTTGACCGTCGCCGGCCAGCGATCCCAGTCCACCCGCTCATCGCGCAGCAGCGCCGGCGGAAGCCGCTCCTGGACCTGCGCCTCCAGCACGGTGCGCAACCGGCTCCCCGACACCGCAGCCACCTCGAGCGTCAGGTAGAATTGCCCCGCGTCGTGCGCCGCGCGCCACGGTTCGGGGACAACGGCCACGCCGCGGCGGTGCACGTCCCGCACCCACTCCGCCCACGGCACACCCACCAGCCATGGCTCCCGCAAACCCACGATCGAGCGCCCGGCGTTCCATTCCAGCCACGCGTTGCCCAGAGTGTTGACCGGACCAGGCAGCGCCTCGGGCAAAGGGCCGATGACCAGCATGGCCACCCCTGCGGCATGGCGCATGAGCCCATCGCGCACCTCGAGACGTGCCTCGCGCACGCGCGCACACGCCGCCTCCACCTTCTCCCACGCAAGCCCATCCAGTCCGCGGCCATCTTCAAATCCACAGAGTCCCACGATCGGGAGGCCGGCATAGAAATCCCCGCGCACGGCAAACGCCGAGGGAAACTCACGCTGGAATGTGCGCGTGATCACCTCGAACTGGGTACGGGTGAGTTGGAACATCGGCAGCCACTGGCAGAACAGGCCGCCCGGGCGCAGCGATCGCCGCACCTGCGCGAAATGGTCGCTCGTGTAGAGCCGTCCTTCGCCGGTGCGCCACGGCAGGAACAGGTCGCCCACCACCACGTCGTACCGCTGCGCGCCGCGCGCGACTCCCAGGCGGGCGTCCGCAGTCACCAACTGCACGCGGGGATCGTCCAGCACACCACGGTTCCACGGGGCGAAGTGACGCCGCGCCAAGGCCGCCACCAGCGGACTCAGCTCAAAGGCCTTCAGCTCCTCGACCGCGGGATCCAGGGCAGCGCCCGCGGTGGTGCTGCCGGTTGCGAATCCAAGCAGGGCCACGGAATGCGCCGTGCCGTGTAGCAACACCGGCAGCAGGCCCTGGCGCTCCTGGCTCAACTGGGCGCGCGACCCCGCCAGGGTGTAGGTGTTGTTCATCAGCATTCGCCAGTCGTTCGTCCCGCCGGTCACAACCGCCACCACGCCCTCCCGCCCCACCGCCACCTCCACCACTCGTTCGTTCGGGCTGGGGCCCACCTGCGGTTGGCGTGAGGCAAAGCGCCAGGCCGCACCCAGGGCCAACAGCACAGTCAAAGCCACGGCCCACGGCAGCGCACCAATCCCAGTGTCGCGTTTTCCGGAGCTCGTCCTGGCCAACCGCGGGAGAATCAGGACCAACGCGCCCAGAGCGTACCCCCCGCCCAGCACCACCATGGTGCCCCAGAGACCGAATCGCGGCAGGAACATGCCTTGGACGACCTCGCTGCCGAGCCATCCTCCCAGTCCATTCCAGGCCAGCATCATTCCCGGCGAAACCCCACCCGGGCGTCGCGCGAGCAGACTTGGAAACAACCACCCCGAGGCCCAGAACACCGGGAGCGCCGTCGCCAGTGCCAGTCCCAGCACGCGCACGTGATATGCCACGTGCGGCAACTCATAGGGGACAATGCGCAATCCGGGTTGTAATAGCGCGAACCAGACCGGCTCCAGGAGGCAGAGGAGCGCCGTCACCGCCAATCCCGTGCCCAGGTTCTTCACTCGGGCGGAGGTCGCCGCGGCCAACGCCAGCCCGCCCAGCACCGTCGACAACAGCACCACCGCGGAGGTGTGCGAATTAATGGTCACCTGCAGGAACTGCTGCTGCAGCGTCACCTCCATGCCCAGCACCCCAAAGCCCGAGGCCAACGAAAGCAGCCACACCGGTGCCCCAACCGGAGTCGGGTCGGAGTCCACCACGACCTCTCGCACCTGGGGGCCTGCGTCTCGGTGTCCCGCAGTGGATCGTTCTCGCAAACCCCAGAACGCCCCGGCGGCGGCGGCCAGATTCATCAACCCCGCGGCCACGGTGACTCCCCACAAACCGAACCGCGGCAACCCGACGAAGTGCACCCCCACCAGGCCCATCAAGCCGCCCACCGTGTTCCACGCGTACCAGCGCCGCAGCTGGGCGGGACCCGCCTCGGAGCCCAGAGCCACACAGAGCGCGGGGAACACGACTCCCATGGCCACAGACGCCGGCAAGACCAGCAATCCAGGCACCACGGCCCGGCCCCACTCGGTGATCACCCAGGCGGGAATCCCCGTCGCCACCCCCCGCTCCACGATCCAGGCGACAGCGAGGCCGCAGGCGCCAACGACGACTTCCGCGGCCACCACCCAAGCGAGGGCTCGTGAACGCGATGGCGGGGCCCAAGCCGTCCACGCCGCCCCGAGGGCCAGGCCACCAAAGAACACACCCACCACCCGCGAGAAAGTCTCCGGGCCCGCACCCAGGAGGTCCACCAAGCGTCGCGTCCAGAGGACCTGATGCGCCAGGGCGGCCATCCCGCTCGCCAGCACCACCCCCACCACCCACCGGTTACGGTGCCCAGCCGAGCTCCTCGCCTCCCGGATCACCGCGCTCAGAGTGCCACCCCCCGCAACCGGAAAAAGGTCGCGCCCGCTTGGGCCGGGACCCGCTCCTCCTGCATGCGGTTCTTCCCGATGACGACCCCGCCGACATCCTGCCACACCGCATCCGCTCCTGGCGTTGCACTGCGTTCGAGTTGATACGCCATCCCCTCCAGCGCCGCGTACCGGATCACCACCTCCCCGGTTTCGACCCGGAGTCCTGAAATCGTCACGCCGGCTTGAAAGGCCAGCGCCAGAGGCGCCGATGGCGTGTGCCAGGGCCCGCTCGCCGGTCCGTTCGCCGAACGATCCTCCACCCGGACCTCCACGACGTACAGGCCCGGCACTGACGCCGTGAACTGTCGCCCGTGAATGTGCCCGTAGGGATCATCCCCGGCTTCGCCCGCCGTTTCGCTCAGGACAAATTCCACCAGCGCGTCTTCGGTTCCGACCGGCAGTTCCCAGGTCAGCGCGGCTCCTTCCTCACCTTCAGCCGCCTCCCAGAATCCAAAGCGCCCGCCAACTGGACCGCGCACCGACGTCACCACGGCCGCCAGATGAGAGCCGAGCACGGCATGTCCAAAGGCAGGTCCACCGTAGTCGGCCGTGGCCGCCAGCGCCGTAAAGGTAATGGAACCCGAGAATAGCCCGGCCCTTGGGCCCGCGAGCGCAGCCGTCGGTCCCAGGGCCACCACGTAGCCCGACTCGACGGCATACCGATCGCCGTTGATGAACGACAGCGATCCGCCCGGCTGGCTGCCGAGCGCACCCGCGTTCACGTGATCATGCGCCAGCGCGACGGAGGCGAGGCTCAGGCTCACCACCGAAAGACATGCGAGCGTCCAGCCGAGCAGAGTGGAACGGCCCTGTGGCTTGAGTGACCGTGGCGATTTCATCAGGAAGGATTCGGAGGTGTTGGAAACGGGATCCCGCGTCACCCGCGGGATCCCGTCCGTATCGTGACTCGCAGGCTCAGTGGGACCGACGCCGTGCGCGGAGAGCGAGGGCCAATGCGCCGAGTCCGAGGAGGCTGGGGATGGCCGGCTCCGGGATGGCGGAGAAGTGGATCTCCAGGGTTTCGGAGGGCGTATGGATCGGTCCCCCGCCGGTGCCGTTCGCCGACACGTCGTACAGTTTGAAGCCCACGGTGTAATCACCGGGTTCCGTGGCGGTGAAACGGCGTCCGTGCAGATGACCGAACGGATCTCCTCCGGCGGCGCCGGCGCCATTCCCTGCGTCGCTCAACGCCAGCAGGCCGGAGGGCACGGCCGCCGCGAAACCCGAGTCGAAGGAGAAGGTGGGCGTGGTCGCCCCTTCCTCCCACAGGCCGAAGCTGCCCCCCAGCGGGCCGTCCACGGAGACCACGCCCACCATCAGGAAGCTGCCCGGAGCCGAGGCTCCCGGCACCGGACCACCGTTGGCGGGCGAGGTGGGAAGCGCGGTCAGGGTGATGCCGCCCTCGTAGAACCCGGAATACAACCCGGTGTCGGCATAGCTGAGCGTCTTCACGTAGCCCGAACTCGCCGCGAAGTCCGTGCCATTGGCGAACTGCAATCGATCACTCTGGTTTTGTCCGACGGCACCTGCGTTGAGGTGTCCGTGCTGGCCGAAGGCGACCGGTGCGGCCGCGATGCAGCCCGCGGCGGCGAGCCACAGTGCGCACGCCGGTCCGTGTCGTGCTGGGTGTGTTTTCTGACTCATGGTTGTTCTTTGGCTAGTTTGGTTCCTGTCTGACATGGCCATCCGGTCGCACGAATCGCGAGCCGATCTGGCCTAACCGGGTTCGGACCCTGACCCAGCCCAGACCTTCCACGTGCGCGTCGGCGAACAGGTAGTTCGCACCGCCTCGATGGCGTTCCACCGCCACCTGGGCGGCAAATGCGTTGGTCGAGTAGCCGCCGCTGGCGCGATCGGCGAAGTGGAAATGGTCTGACCCTTCGAACGTCTCGTCGGCCTCGCCCAGATGGAGGGTGTCCGACACAGACGGAATGGCGGTGAGGCGCGAGTAGTCGAGCGCTCGTTCACCGAAAGGCTGGGGGGTCAAAAAATCGTTGATGGCAAAACTGGTCAGGCGCAGCCGCTGGCGATCGGCCGGGCACCGATAGACGTTGGTCACGCCGTAGGGAGCGAGCCGGCCGATCCACGAACTGCCCTGGTGCGACGAGCGAGGAAGCGCGTCCTGGTACTCATCTGCGTACAGCGCGCACCCCACGCCGATCTGGCGCAGGTTGCTGACGCATTGAATCCCGCGCGCACGCGCCTTGGCCTGGCCCAACGCAGGCAGAAGCAGGCTGGCCAGAATCGCCACGATGGCGATCACGACCAACAACTCCACCAGGGTGAATGCCTGCTCCTTCCCGCTCTTCATTTCGCGCCTCGCGGTCCAGGCCATCCGGCCAGGCCGGATCGGCAATGCTCAAGGAATGGACCGACTCATCAGAACACCTCCGCGGAACGTCGAACCCGCGGATCCTGCACTGGGGGTGCTCCCCATCAGAGGGAGCTCAGGCGGCTCGGGGAGGTGGCACCGAGGGACGTCGCGGGCGCGCCGGAGGCTGCGACGCGGGAGGATACTCGCCCGGAGCGGCGGCACTGACTTCGACCGTCGCGGCCGGCGTCAGGGGCACGCAAAGGTCGAGCTTCACCGGCCTCGCCGGGATCGGCGTCGCGTCGTCCGTCGCCGGGGCCTTCCGCCCTTCGCGCACGAGCAAACACACCGGACAAGGATGTTCCCCATCGAACGTCTGCTCCAGGGCCATCGCCACCGACTGGCTCTGCACGCGCTCGAAGAACATTCCCGCCCAGGCGGCGGTCTGAAGCACGGCCCAGTGCCATCCCAGCGCCA
>JADLFD010000263.1 GCA_020845805.1 Verrucomicrobiales bacterium
CGAGCGACCGCGTGATGACCGTGAAGGAGTGCTTTCTCATATCGCGCCTTTCCGCATTGAAGGGTGGCTCACCTTCAACACGAAGCTTCGGGGAATCCACCAGAATGCCGCCAACTCTGTCCCGCCCCAATCCCCCTCCCGCCACGCCTCTCCGTGCCCTTCGCCGGATCCCGTCAACCCGATTGACAGGGTGAAGCCGGAGGAGTAGTGCGCACTTGGGATCGGAGAGGGTCCGTCAGGACCCTGGCAGGGCGCAGATGCCATCCGATACGCGGTCTTTCGGCCCTTCCCTCGAGGCGCCGGTCGGGCCACCGGGCCTTCGGCGGATGGGATCTCCCGCCACCACGACCCCAGGGAGTTCTGCGATGAGGACCTCATGCCATGCCACGACTTCGCCTTCGCTTTCCCGCGTCTGGTTCGTCGGTGCGCTGTGCGTTTGGGCAGCCGGGACCCTATGGACCGAGGGCCAGCCAAGCCCCCTTCCCCGCCTGGACGTCTGGCGGCCTGACGGACCGGTGCTGGCGTTGGCCGTCGACCAAGACGTGGCCTATGTCGGCGGCAGCTTTAACTACTTCGGGCCCGCCAGTGGCAGCGCGGGAGTGGTACGGCGGGAGGATGCCCTGGCAACCGGCGCCTTCCCGGTCCTCGAAGGGACCGTGTGGGCCATCGTGGAAGATGGTGCCGGCGGCTGGTTTGTGGGAGGCGCCTTCACCGAACGCGTCACTCAGCAGGCCCGCCTGCTGCGCGTCCGCGCAAATGGCTCCCTGGATTCAAATTGGCGTCCGGACCTCCAGGGCACCGTCCTGGCCCTGTTGCGCGACGGGGCGGCTCTCTACGTGGCCGGGGACTTCGATCGTATCAACGGGGAGGCGCGGTCCGGGTTGGCGCGTTTCGATTTTCCCGCGGGCCAACTGGCAACCTGGAATCCCGCGCCAAACAACGAAGTTCATGCGCTCGCCTCGGATGGATCCCGCCTGTACCTGGGCGGTTCCTTCACGAGTATCGCTCGACAGAATCGGGGACGGATCGCCGCGGTGGACCTGGCCACCGGGGTTCTCACCGCGTTCAACCCGGGAGCGTCCGGGTCGGGGGCCATCGTGCGCACTCTCGCAGTGTCCGGCACCACCTTGTACGTGGGCGGTGACTTCGCGACGTGCGGAGGAAAACCGCGGAGCCGGATCGCGGCCCTGAACACGCTGGCGGACACGAGTAATGCCCTGGACTGGAATCCCGGGGCGGGAGATGACGTGTACTGCCTGCGGGTCGCCGGCTCGCGGATCTACGCGGCAGGTGGGTTCACTTCGATCGGAGGGGCAAACCGGTCCCGGATCGCCGCTCTTGATCCCGGCTCCAACAGCGCCGTGCCGGGTTGGGATCCAGGCGCCAATGGAATCGTGTATGCACTCGCCGTGGACGGCGATGGGCTGCTGGTCGGGGGCGCCTTCACCACGCTCGATGACCAACCGCGTCCGGGGATCGGCAGGCTCGATTGGGAAACCGGCGCGCTGTTGGAATGGGCCCCGCGCCTCTCGGCACTCTCGCCGAGCAGCAGCCCGGTGGTTCGCGCTGTGGCCGTGGCCGGGGATTTCGTCGGGATGGGCGGAACGTTGGCCAGTTCCGGGGGAGTGCCGCGGTCCCGTCTCGCCGCCATCAACCTGGTGACCGGCCAGCCGACGGCCTGGAATCCGGGTGCCAGCGGAGACGTCCTGGCCCTGGCATTGTCGGATACCGCGGTGTTCGTGGGCGGCCGCTTCACCCACATCGCGGGCGCGGCCCGGACTCGGCTGGCTTCGATCGATCGCACCACGGGCAACGCTCATCCCTTCACTGCGAACGTCACGGCGTCGGGCAACAACGGTGTCACTGCACTCCATTATGGGGCGTCGCGGCTGTACCTCGGTGGCACCTTCACCGCAGTGAACGGCCAGGCCCGCGCGAATCTCGCCCAAGTGAACGCGACCGACGGGAGCCTGAACACCAACTGGAATCCGGCTCCCAACGGAGCCGTCCTCTGCCTCGCCCAGGATGCCGCGCAACTCTACGTCGGCGGCTCGTTCTCCAGCCTCGGTGGATCAAACCGCACCGCACTGGGGGCCGTGTCCACCGCCGGGACGGGACGAGCCACATCCTGGCAACCACGAGCCAGCGACGATGTGCGGGCAATGCACCTGGTTGACCACTGGCTCTACGTGGGTGGGGACTTCGACACGATAGGTGGTACGCCACGCCGTCGATTTGCGGTGCTCGACGCTTCTACGGCCGAAGCCCTGGCCACGTGGAACCCGGAAGTCGCGGCTGGGAGCGGCGCATACCAAGTTCAGACCATTGCGGTATCAGGGAAGGTGGCGTACGCCGGAGGGACGTTCAGCTCCGCAGGCGGCGAATTTCGGACCCGTCTGGCCGGCCTCCATCGGGCGGACGCGACGGCGACCCTTTGGAACCCAGGCGCCAACGCCGTGGTGCGGCGCCTCGTTTACGGAACGCACCACTTGGTGGCCGGAGGCGACTTCACGCAGATGGGAGATTTGACGGTGGCGTATCTCGCGGTCTTCTCGACCCACCCATTTATTCCAGCTGGAGGTCTGCGACTTGGTGCCGATCGCACCGCGGAAATCACGGTGTGGGAGGGCGACCTGCCGTACGAGTCCGTGGAGGTCCAGGTCGCAGACGCGGTGGAGGGCGCAAACTGGGCCCCGCTAGGTTCCCAGGTCGCGAACGGACGGCCAAAGTCGTGGATCGACCCGAACGCGGCGGGCAGTGCGGCCCGCTTCTATCGTGCGGTCGCGTGGTGACCCACGCGCATTCCGCGAGTCTGTGTCCCGCCCGCTGCCTTCCTCTCTCTCCCTAAAAACGAAGGCGCGGCCGAGCCCTCTCAGCCGCGGTGATTCCGCTCCAGCCCCGCGGTCTCACACCCCAGTCACCACCGGCTCCGCCGGCAGCGGGGCCCGAGCGTCGGCCCGGCGATCCTTCGGAGTGGAGGATTCCCCTGTGGAACAGATGTCCTCCGCGCGGGCCTTTCCGAAGATGCCCTTGGCCCGATTGATCTCCTCCGTGCTTTCCGTGTGGACGGAGATGAGAATATTGCCAGCCTTAACCTTCCCTTCGTAGCGCTTGGCTTCGATTTCAGGGATGCCCAGGCCGACGAGCCCGCCCGCGATCCCGCCCACCGCGGCTCCGACCGCGGCGCCGCTCAGCGCAGCCAGAATGGGTCCAGCCGCGATGAAGGGTCCAACCCCCGGAATTGCCAGGGCCCCGATCCCGGCGATCCATCCCAGAGCGCCTCCCACCAGGCCGCCGGTGCTGGCTCCTGCGACCGCGCCTTCGGGCGCCTTGGTGTTCTTCTCGTGCGCAAAGTCACGCGTGCTTTCCTTGTCAGGGAACAGCACCGAGATGTCGTTGCTCGAAAACCGCGCCGCCCTGAGTTGTTCGACGATGAGCTCGCCCTGTTCGCGAGAGGTGGCTATGCAGAGTACAGATCTTTTAGACATAGTATTTCAATTCTTGGTTGGGAGTTTGAGTAAAGAAGAATGTGTCCCGCTACGGATCCCGCAGCGGGTTCCACTCACTTCACTTCGAGCTGGTTGTCGACGTTCCCGAGGGACGCGACACTCAGCGCGATGTCGCCGAGAGCCCGTTTCTCTTCGAGGCTGTTGACCGGCCCGCGCAAGGTGACCTGCCCGCGGGTGGTGATGATCTTCACGTTCTGCGCGTTCACCGACATATTCTTGCCGTCCATGATGCCCTGGCGAATCCGCGAGGTGATGTCCAGATCGGTGGCGCTGTTTCCCTGATCGGCCGCCGTCAGCGTGCGCCCATCGCGATCCGCCACGTTACGGGCCGTGTTGTCCGCCTTGCTCGTCTCGCGTGAACCGAAGTACGGCTCCTGTCGATAGGCGCGGTAGACCACTTCTGTGTAGCTCGACTCGGTAAAGTCAGGCCACTGGTCGCTCTTGAAATGCGGCGCGGCGGCCAGCATGGCCTTCGAGGCATCCAACCGGATCGAGGCTCCGTCCGAGCTCAGCTTCAGGGCTCCGGGAGGAACGGCACTCAGCTCATTCCCCATGCCCAGAAACCCGCCGGAGGAAATCACAGCAGCCACCAGCCTGCCGGACCCGAGGTCCACCAGCACGTCCTCGAGCTTGCCCAGTTTCTCGTCCTGCAGGTTGTGTACCGTGGTACCGATCAACTGACTGGCCTTGCCCGCGCGCGGGAGGCGGTCGGCCGGGATGACGGAGGTCTGGTAGTCCTGGCGTTCCTTTTGGCCCGAGACCCAGTTTCGGGTCTGGTCGGGGTGGGTGGTCCGTTGCTGGTGATCGACAAACGTCAGATCGGATTCACGGCCGAAGTGACGGTAGGTGGTCGAGAGGTGATTGGAGGAGCAACACTCCGCCCACTTCTCCATTTCGAACTTCGGCGCGGTCATCAACCGCTCCTTGTCCGCGGTCAGATGAAGGACTTTCTGCGCCACATCGTGGCGCAAGGCACCGGGGGGCACGCCGGTCAGGGCATCCCCAATCCCAAGAAAGCCGCCCGTGGAGAGGATGACCTGCAGGACGCGACCCGATTCGAGATCCAGGGCCAGGTCCTCGACCTTGCCCAGCTTTTCATCCCGATCGTTGTTCACGGTCATGCCCAGCAGTTCGCTTGCTCTCGCCGCACCATGGAGCTGGTCTGCGGGCCTCATCGCGCCCGTCACCCGGTGCTGCGACGAAGCATTGGTATTGGCGTTGGTTTGGTGGTAGGCGCTCGGATTCTCCTGACCCAGGGCGGTGATGGCCATGAGAGAGGTCAGGGAAGCCGTAGCGGTAATCAGATGTTTCATTTCCAGAGTCACTGAGTAGTCTTTTGTTGATTGGTTCTTCGTGTAGGGACTGAACTGAGTGGAGTAGGCGAAAGGCCTGTTCCATCGACTCGCATACCATGGGTCCCACCTGCCAGGGGCACCATGGGGTGTTACCCTACCGGCAAATCTGCCCCGCCGATCACCAGGTCCTCGTGCTCCGCGGCGGCTTGATGGAGGCTTGAGGCGCGCACGAATGAGACTGTTGCGACAAAGCCGATGCCGTAAGAGTCTTACCCGCCCATGGCCGCTGCCTCTGCCCCCGTCCGCCCGCCCGTCCCCGCCCCTCCGCTTCGCCTCTGGCCCGGATGGATCCTGGTCACCTTGCAATGGCTCGCCTGGCTGGGCCTGCCCTACCTTCTCCCGGATGCCGCCTCGGCGGGAATTCTCGCGGCACTCGCTGGTGGGCTGCTGGTGATGGTCTGGTGGCTGTTCTTCAGTCGCGTGCCCTGGCCGGAGCGCGGCCTGGCCCTGGGGACCATGATCGTCGCAGTGCTCGCCACGGGACGCCTCGTCCATCCCTCCATCGCCTCGGGAATGATGGGCCTGCTCTTGATAATCCTGGTGACGCCGCTCCTGAGTCTGGCTCTGGTCGCCTGGGCCGGCGTGAGTCGCCGGTTCTCGCGCGGCGGTCGGCGCCTGTCCTTGGCGGTGGCCATCCTCATGGCTTGTGGCGTCATGACGCTGGTCCGCACGGGTGGCATCACGGGCGGTGCTGCTTCGGAATTGCATTGGCGTTGGTCGCTCACGCCCGAGGAGGAGCTCCTCGCCACGACCGCTTCCAGCGGGCCCACCCCCTCCCCATCCACCCGCTCCGCCGCCGCTCAAAACTCCGCAAACCCTGCCTCCGTGCCGGTCGGACCTGCGCCTCTGTCCCCGGACAGGGTCCCGGGCACACCCGTCGCGTGGACGGGCTTTCGCGGTTCGCAACGGGACGGTGTGGTGCGCGGCAGCCAGATCGCCCTCGACTGGGCCCAATCCGCGCCGCGTGAACTCTGGCGGCGCGCGGTGGGTCCCGGGTGGTCCTCGTTCGCGGTGGAGGGCGGGCTGATTTACACGCAGGAACAGCGCGGTGAGGAGGAACGAGTCACCTGCTACCAACTCACCAACGGCACGCCGGTCTGGAGCCACGCAGATCCCACGCGCTTCTGGGAATCGAACGCCGGGGCCGGACCGCGGGGAACCCCCACGCTGGCCGGGGGTCGCGTCCTCACCCTGGGCGCCACGGGCGTGCTCAACGCCCTGCTCGCCACCAATGGGGTCGTGCTCTGGACCCGCCACGCGGCCACGGATACCGGGACCAAGGTGCCTGGCTGGGGTTTTGCCGGTTCACCACTGGTCCTGGGCGACCGCGTGGTGGTCGCCACCGCCGGCGTGGTGGCCTGCTACGACCTGCCGACCGGAACGCTGCGTTGGATCGGCGAGAAGGGCGGCTGGGGTTACAGCTCGCCGCATGTCGCCACTCTTGAAGGCACCCCACAGATCGTCTTCCTCAACGGGCTCGGAGCCGTCGGGATCGAACCCGCGGACGGCAAGACGCTGTGGACGTATGCCTGGAAATCGGACGGCATCGTGCAACCCGCGGTGCTGGCCGACGGCGAGTTCCTGCTCGGCAGCGGGTCGGGCATCGGCACCGGAGTCGGAGTGCACCGCTTCGCGGTGCGCCGCGGACCAGACGGCTGGGTCACCGAAGAACGGTGGCGGTCCATCGGACTCAAACCCTACTTCAGCGACTTCGCCGTCCACCAAGGTCACGCGTACGGTTTCGATGGCAGCATGCTGGCCTGCATCGACCTCACCGACGGCAAGCGACGCTGGAAGGGTGGTCGCTACGGCCACGGGCAACTCCTCGCGCTCGCCGAGCAGTCGGTGCTGGTCGTGCTCTCGGAAACCGGCGACCTGGCCCTGGTCAAAGCGACCCCCGAGGAGCACGTCGAACTCGCGCGCGTGCCAGGGGTGGAGGGCAAAACCTGGAATCACCCGGTCCTGGTCGGTGACGTGCTCCTGGTACGCAACGACCGCGAGATGGCGGCGTTCTCGCTGGCCGGCTCGGACATTTCTCCATCGGGGCCCATCGCAACCCCGAAGTAGTCGGCGGTCTGAAAAACTCTTGGAGCTCCTGTTTTCGGCGGAAGCAGCGCCTCCCAGAGGCGGCTGGAGGGAAGAAGAAGTTGGCTCCAGAGGTAGGACTCGAACCTACAACCCCACGGTTAACAGCCGCGTGCTCTACCATTGAGCTACTCTGGAACCCGGCCCGGGTAAACGGGGCCGGAAATGTATCGTCCGCGACCTGGGCGTCAACGCGATTTCTGGGAAAGATGCGTCTCCACGCCGCCATCAGGACGACCCAAAACTCTGCGTCTCCCTCCGTCTGGCGCGTCGCGAGGCCCGGGTCGGGGACCAGGTGCCCTCGATACGACCGCCGTCGGGCTGACCAGCGCGGGTCACGCGTTGCCGAATCCCATTCCCTTCCAGTCGGCCGCACAGGCCGCGGCGCTCGGCCATCGCCACGCCTTCAGCCCACGCGCACGACTTCCACGTCCGCTCGCTTCCCATCGCTGTCCTCGCCTGCGATCGCCCAGAGTTCGCCTGGGCCAGCCGGAACCAACTGATGGAAGAAGCGCGCGTGCCGCAGCGTCGCCACGACATGCCACGAACCCCGGTCGCTCGACGGAACGCAAAGGTCGCCCTTCATCCCGCTCACGAACAACTGGCCCTCGTGCGCGATCGCCGAACACCCGAACCCGCGCATCGGCCAGTCGGGCAACTCCGGTCCCTTCGACCACTTCCCAGTCCGCGTCTGAAAGATGTCGACCGCTCCGGAAGGATCGCCCTCATCATCGATGCCCCCCAGACACCAGACTTCATCCCCCCAAGACGCCACCGCCAGGGCACGACGTCGAAACGGCTGGGCGATCGGCTCCCAGGCTGCATGCGGCTCCCCCCAACGCAGGCGCAGGAGGCGATCGTGCCACTCGCCTTTCGAGGCATTCCCCGACAGCCGCCAACCTCCCGCCACGTAGAGGTCGTCGCCCACCACACAGGCGTCGTGGCTGGACCTCGCCGCGGGCAGTGGCCGGATTTCGGTCCACGCGCGCTGTAGGAGGTCAAACCGGTGGACCCCGGCCTTGGAATGCAGATCACTGGGCTGCCCAGGCGGGTTGCGCGCCGCCATGCCGCCCACCCGATACAACGCGTCTCCGGCAGCCACCAGGGGCGCGCCCTGGGCGGGGTCCACGGACGGAAGTTCTTCCCAAGCCGTGCCGCCGGCCACCGGCAGGCGGTGCAGCGCCCCCGAAACCATGTCCGCGGAATAAGCATGGCGCACGCCCCGGTAGCCGCCGCACACATAGACGGATCCGTGGTGGGTCACCGCACCAAAGCTGGCGATGGCCGCCGGCAGTGGCGGGCAAGGCAAGGGACCGCCGACACTCTCGGGCGACGCGTCATACAAAGGTCGACTCACGGCGGTGAGCTAGCACGGACGCCACCCGCCGCGCACCCCAATTCCTTGGCGCCAACCACGCACAGCCGGTGGGAGCCGGGACTCGTGCCAGGGGAAAACGGTGACGGGGTCCCCGCCCTCCAGGATGAGTCAACGTGAGCCCGCGGCGCCATTGGCCTTCGCTAGCTCGGCGTACTTTGTCGCCAGCTCGTGGTACTCGCGCGTGCGCGTGTTCAGCTCCTCAACCAGCCCATTCTGTCGCCCAGCCAGTTCGTTCAGGCGCAGCGCCAGCGCGTCGCGTTCCCCGACCACACGGTGCAACTGCGCCGCCGCCTGCTCCAGGCGTTCGTCGCGTTCCTGCACCGCCGACACCCAGTTGCTGAGCGAACTTTTCGACCCGTCGCGCTCCGCACGAAGGAGGTCCAAGTCGCGCTCCAGGGTGCTGATCTGGACCTCCTGGGTGCGCGACCGCAGACTGGCCCAGGTCACACTCTGCCGGAAGAATTCGAGGTCCGCCTGCTGGGTCACTCCCTGTCGGGTGAGTTCCTCCAGTTGGGCTTCCTGCCTCGTGCGCAGCCCTTCCAGTCTGGCGCGATCGAGCTCGAGGCGTCGGTGCCCCATCCATTGCCAGGTGCAGAGCGCGGCCAGGAGCGCGACCCCGGCCAGATTCACCCACGGCAGACGCAGGTTCACGGCAGTTCCTCGGTTGACGCGGTCCCATCCCGAATCTCGAACGCCACTCGGTCGATGCCGCAGGACCGCACGATGTCCAGCGCGCGAACCACATCCCCATGACGCGCCTCCCGATCACCACTCAGGATCACGCGCACCGCGGCATTGGTGCGGCGCCACTCGGCGAGCGCCACGGCGAGTTCGCCCGGTCCCACGGGCAAACGCTCCAGATAGAACATCCCGGTTCCATCCACGGTGAGGCTGAGGAAATCCGAACGTGACTCGGGCGCGCCAGCGGTGGCCGTAGGCAGGTTCACCTTCACGCTCCGGAGATTCACCATGCTCAGACTCACCAGCATGAACGCGGCGAGCAGGAAGAACATGATATCAATGAGCGGGATGATCTCGATCCGTGCTTCGGACTCCGGCGGGAGTCTGGAACCCAGTTTGACAGGCATGAGTTTCAGCTGTGACAGGCCGGTTCGGAGCGAGGCGCCGCGTCGGCGGATGGTCGCGCCTTGGCAGCGCGTGCGCGCGCGTACTCCTCGAGATCCCAGCCTTGATGCTTCGCCGACTCCACGAGCAGCTCGGCATGGTTGATCGTGCGTTCGAGTCGCGACCGGAACTGGGTCAACCGCCGGTTGAAGTAGTTGAATGGGAGCAAGGCCAGGATGGCGATCCCCAGACCGCAGGCGGTGGCGATGAGCGCCTCCGCGATCCCGCCGCTCACCTTGGTCGGAGCCAGTGGGTCGTCTCCGACAAAACTGAACGAATGCATGATCCCGGTGACCGTGCCCAACAGCCCGAGCAGCGGAGCCAGGGTGATGAAGGTGCCCAGGATCCAGAGCTTCTTCTCCGCCTGTTCAATCTCCTCCGTCGCGCGGAGTTGCATCGCGCCAAGGAACGAGGTGTGCGCGTGCCACAGTCCTTCGCGCAAGGTGGCGAGGTGCGGATGGCGCGAATCGTCGCACAGATCTGCAGCCTCCTCAAAACGGCCCTCGGCGATCAGTCCGAACGCACGGTCCAAACACTCGCGCCGCGATCGCCGCCCCAGCTGCCCCCACCAGGTGGCGCGCTCGATCACCACCGTGGCGGCTGCCATCAGACAGACCAGGATCGGCCACATGACCGGGCCGCCTCGGAGGAAGAAGTCCACCACCACATTGGCGAGGACAGAGTGGGTGGGGTTCATGGGGTACTCACTTTCACAAGGGGGGCTGCGAGCCTTCAGGATTGGGTCAACTCGAATCGGATGGGTACCTCGTAGCGTCGGATCGGACCGGGAGGGAATCGCCAGCGCTCGCGTACTGTGCGCACGGCTGAGGCATTGAGCAGGGGCCACGGGCTGGGCGACACTGCCTCGGCCGCCAGCACACGACCGTGCTCACCCACCGTCAGGCGCACCAGGACCGTGCCCTGCTGCCGTTCGCGCACCGCCTGACGCGGATACTCCGGGGCCGGCTGGCGCCCTTCGCCGTGCCCGTAAGAAAGCGTCTCCACCGCTGGACCGCTTCCGGTTCCGGACGCGCCCGAGGTCGCGGCGGTGCTGGGGTCGACCGCGGCTGACCCGATCTCATCCGTTCCTGCGAACGACGCCGCGGCGGACGGCACCCCACGAACCGGACCGGTGACCGGGAGCTCGAAGGCGATCTTCGGACTGGGTTCGACCACCGCGACCAGCGCCGGCGCTGCTGGGACGGGAGTCGGGTCCACAGCCGGTGGTGGTGGAGCGGACGGAGCCGGCGCAGCGGAAGGCTGCGCCGCGTCGACCGGCAGGAGATCGTGAGTCAGCTCGACCTTCAGCAGCGTCGCGGACACCACGGGCAACTCACGTCGCGCCGTCACGGGTCGAGGATAAGGCAGCCACCATCCCAGTCCGCCCACCGCCAGACAGGCCGTCCACAGCACCAGGGTCAGTGCCGACACCACCGAGGCTCCCGCCTCGTGTCGCTGGGACGAAGTCCGTCCGGCGGGGACACTCTCCGTCCGGCGCGATGCGAGACGGGAGACCGATGCGGATACGATCGCCGTCATTCTTGGACTCGTGAAGAGGACGCCGGTTCCGTGGGTTCCGCCGTCATCCGAAACGTTTCAACCCCCTTCGAGGTCGCCGTCGACTCGGTCACTGAGGCGCGGCGGCGTGGGAAGAACCGGCGCCAACTCAACGCCAACCCGGTATACACGAGCACCAATCCACCCCAGCAGGCCAGGAAGGCGACCGACTGACCCAGCCACCCCCCCACCTCGCCCGTGTGAAGGGTCCGGTTCAGACTGCGCAACGCACGACGCCAGCCGACCTCGGACACCTGCGTGGCAAAACTGGTGCGACGCAGCACTTCGCCCGTGAACGGGTGCAACTGGATCTGGATCGGTGGGAACGATCCGCCTCCCACCGCCCGCACCAGGAGCGAAACCGCCGGCGTGCCGCGTCCGACACGCATCTCCCCTTCGGCACGACGTCCGCTCGGCAGGTCCGCCTCGCCGCTGGCCGAAGCCTCGCCCCTCATCTCTCGGGGGCGCGCCATCCCCTGCCCTTCCCTAAGTCCACCTCCAACACCGCCTCCGGCGCCGCGAGGTCCGCGTTGACGCCCCCCGATGCGCACCGTGATCTCCGCCCAATCAGGCACCTCACGCATGGCGATGGCCACCGACTGTTCGAGTCCCAGGAGACTCATGCCCGGCTTCGGCGCGGTGAACAGGGGCTGGTTGGTGCTGCCCCCGGGACCCGGTCCCTGCCCGGTGGCGGGGGTACCATAGATCATGTTGCTGACGGGCCGGAATGCCATCACCACGCCGGTCAGGCTCATGACCAACAGCACCGGCGCCGACCCTAGGCCGACGGCATTGTGCCAATTCCTGTCGCGCGGTTTGCCCCGCAGTCGGAGGTTGGGCACGAGCATGGCGCGCACGGCCGTCCACCGCCAGGAACGCGGCCACCACAGGCAAAGGCCGCTCAGGCAGAGCAGGATCAAGAGGCAGGCGGAGATGCCCACCACCGTGCTGGCCAGAGCCCGTGCTCCGCCGGGCCCTTCACGTCTTGCCCCATCGCGGTCCCCGACGGCCGCGCCCCCCTCAGGCAAGCGGTTGTTCTGTGGATCCTTGCCTTCCCCGGTGGCACGGGCGTCGCCTGGCGACGCGCTGCCCATCCTCGGCCTCCCCGAACCCGCACCTTGACCCGGGTCCGCTTGGGATACGCCCAGCCATCGATGCCACCGCAGCATCAGCTGGAAAAAATTCCGCAGGGCGCTGGGCCCTTGGGCACGCAGGTCGCCCGTGTACGGGTTGGCGTAGATGGTGTTGGTGCGGCCGAACATCAGCGTCACTGCCGCCCCGGGATCGGCCTGCACCGTCAAGCCGACCAGGGTCACTCCCGGAGCCATTTCTCGCGCCCTGGCCACGAGTTGATCCAAGCCCACACGCGGCACCTCTGCGCCGGGAGGTGTGACGCGACGCAGATCGCGCTCCGCCCAAGCCAGGATCTGCTTCTCGAACGCCAGGCACGCGCCGGTGAACACCGTGATGGCAATGACCCCACCTGCAGCCAGCCCGACGACGAGATGCACCCAGAACAGCGTCTTCCGGAAGGTCTTCATGTCCGGGTCAGAGATCGGCCCACTGCCGCAGCAGATTGTGGTAGACCCCGGTGAGCTGCACCGCCGACGGATGCTCCGGATGATCGCGGTTCAGCCGTTGTAATCCGACGTCGAGGTCGAACAACAGCGCGCGTCGGCCGTCGTCCCGCACCATGCTCTGGATCCAGAAGAACGCGCAGAGCCGTGTGCCGCGCGTCACGGGCTTCACCTGATGCAGACTCGTGGCGGGGTAGAGAATCATGTGCCCCGGAGGCAGCTTCACCTCGTGCACGCCGTAGGTGTCCTCGACACACAACTCCCCACCGTCGTACTCCTCCGGACCCGCGAGGAAGAGCGTGGCGGAGAGGTCAGTGCGGATGCGGTGGGGCGTACCCGGGATCTGCCGGATGGCGTTGTCCACGTGGGTGTCGAAGCGCTGACCGCCGGAGTAGCGGTTGAACAGCGGTGGGAACACCTGACGCGGAAGCGCCGCGGCGATGAACAGCGGATTCAGTCCCAGCGCCTTGACGATCAGTTCGCCGATCTGACGTGCTGCGGGATGGCCTTCGGGGATCTGCTGATTGTCCTTGGCCTGGGCGGATTGATAGCCGGCGGTGACTTTGCCATCGATCCAGTCCGCGGCTTCCAGAATGCGGCGGGAGGTGGCGACCTGATCCGGGGTGAGAACGTTGGGAAGGTTGAGGAGCATGGGATGGGACGTCGTGGAGTGAACCGGAAACCGGGTTCAGAACTTCAGGGAAGCGGTCAGCATGGCCGAGAGCGGCGGACCCGGATTGAAGCGGTTTCCATTGTTGTTGAGGCTGAGGGGGTAGAACTCGTCGAGCAGGTTGTAGACATTCAATCGCAGGGTGAGGTGCCGGCTCACTTCGTACTGCGCCATGGCATCGAGCACCCAATACTCCGGCGCCTCGGGATGGATCGCCGCCGCGGTGGTGGTGGTCTGGCGCTGAATGGTGCTCACGTACCGCGCGCCACCCCCCACCGTCAGACGGAACGGGAAGCGATAAGTGGTCCACAGACTCGCCGAGAAGTCCGGGGTCCATTGCAACCGGGCGCCGTCCTGGGTCGGATTCGCAGACTCAGCAAACGTGGCGTCGAGGTACGAGAGGTTGGCAAAGACCTGCCAGCCTTCCGTGAACCGCCCCGCCACACCGAACTCCAAACCATCCACGCGACGCTCGCTGTCGAACAGGAAGGTCGGCGGGGTGGTGGTATTGTCGGTGGTGATTTCGTTCTCGTTGATCGTTCGGAAGATCGCGGCGTTCAGCGAGAGCCTGCTGTCGAGGAGATCCCACTTGGCACCGAGTTCGAAATTGGACGCCGCCTGGGGTTCGACGATCGGGTTGTTGGCATTGTTGAGATTCGTGCTGAGATTGAAATTCGCCGTGCCCGGCGGCGTGAGGGTGCGTCCGTAGGAGAAGTAGACCGTGCCGTTGGGTTGCGGCTTGAAGGCGAGACCGGCCTTCGCGCTGAGTAACTGGTCGGACACCTCCAGAGGCGTGCCAGCGATGGCCACGCCGTTGGTATTGACGCTACGGAACTCGGTGCTGAAGGCGTCCCAACGAAGACCGCCGCTCAACTTCCATTTCTCGGCGAAGTCGAGGGTGTCGTTGGCAAACAGACTGAACGTATCGGTTTGCCCCTCGGTGAACGCGCCCGTGCGCTGCGGCGCGAACCCGGTCACCGGATCGTAGGCATTGGGACGGAACGCGTCGGCGGCAGGTGCCGTGCCGGCGCCGGTGACGGTGGGCGTGAACTGTTCCTCGCGCAGATATTCAAATCCGCCCACCACCGCATGCGACAGCGGTCCTGTGTCGAAAGAGGCGGTGGCGGTGGTCTGGTTGGAGAGGATCTGGTTGAGTCGTTCGTTGGCCTGGCGACTGCGTGCCACCGTGTTGGTGGCCGTGACATTGCCCGGGCTGGTGATCACGGCGAACCGGTCGGTCCGACCGAAGTGGGTCTGATTCCGCAGGGTGGAACTCTCGGAGAGATCGTGCTCCAGACGCGCAGTGACGCTGTCCTGGGACACATCCTCGAAATCAAAGACTGCGCTGCCGTAGAAGTTTTCGCGATCGATGCTGCGGGAGAGCGCGTTGGTGCCCACCATGCCGTTCAGGGCTGCGCCAGGCAGGCCGTAGTCCGGGAGGTTCTCCTGTCGCGTATGTTGGGTGGAAAGAATGGCGCGCGTAGCGGTGCCGAGACCGAAGGCCACCGACGGGGCGAGAGCCCAACTGGACCGTTCGACTTCATCACGGCCCGGTATGCCGCCTTCCTGCCACAGCGCGTTGAGACGCACCGCCGTGCCGCGCGCCCAGGCGTCTGCACCGCCCAGTCGGAGGGGTTGGTTGAGATCCAGGGTGACGCGTTTTTGCTCGGCGCTGCCATAGCCCAGGGTGCCGCCATACAGCGCTTCCAAAAGGGGCGACTTGGTCGCCAGGTTCAGATACCCGGCGGCCGTGCCACGTCCCACATCTGTTCCGGTCGGGCCCTTGAACACCTCGACCTGTTCGAGGTTGAACACGTCGCGTGTGATCAGCCCCTGGTTACGCACGCCGTCCACAAAGATGCTGTTGCTGGCCTCAAAGCCGCGCATGAAGAATGCGTCACCCGCGTTGTTGGAAGCGCCGCCGCCTTCCCCCGCCAGCAGGGTTACCCCCGGAACATTCCGCAGCACCTCACTCAAAGAGTTGGCACCCTGCTCGTCGATCACGGCCCGCGGAATCACCGTGATGGTCTGCGGCACGTTGAGCAGCGGCTCGGTGTAGCGCGGGGAGAAGACCGTTTCGGGTTGGTAACCCGGATCCTGGCGCTCCTTCACCACCACTTCGGGCAGGGTCGCCGACGCTCCGGGGCCGGATCCGGTGGCGGCCGGAACCTCGGTCGAAGCCGCCGCCGCTGTCGTCAGGCAGCGGGCGAGCATCAGCGTGGACAGCGCGGCCGCGGCCGGCATGCCCACCGATGAGGGAGGGGCAGGACTCAGACTGGGATCCAGAGGGGAGAAAAACATGGTGATCAGGAACCATCTTCGCCGTCGCTCGCCGGGCGTATCGCGCCCAGCGCTGGCGTGGAGATCAGCCTAGCGGGACCTCCTGGGCCCTGCTTCCGGCCGCTTGTCATTCTGTTGCGTGGTGTTGCCGGGAGCCCACGAAAGCGTTCCCACTCGCCCTCGGGCGCAGCCCATGACCAGCCGGGTAGATTGGATTCCCTGCGGCCATCGCAATTGGCCGGCAATGTTTGGCAAGGGCTCGCAAGCCGTCGGAGGGCGAATCGCTAGCCTGCACGGGCTTGGAGTTCGAAACACCCTCACCCTGGTGGCGCACGCACTGCACCCTGCGCTCGGGCCTATGCATATGCATCTGCACACGCACCCGCGCATGGGCATGCGCATCCGCCAGCACCCGCGCCTGCGCATCACGGTCTTGAAGAGCCCTATGCCCGATTCCGACCTAGCAACCCCCGAGGATAGCCCGGGCACCGGTGCAGTCTTCGGTGAGGGTCCCGCCTGGAAAGCCGTGGGTCAGGGATGGCGACCCTTGATCGGCGGTTTTCGCGATCTTGGCTTCAGCGTGGAGTGGCATGACTTCCAGCTGAACCATGACGTGGATTGGGCGCGCAGCTTCCATCCGGGGAGTGTCGAACTCTGCCTGAACCTGGGCGGATCCGGCACGCTTCATGACGGACAGCGCGAAACGCGGCTCCCCGCGCGCAGCCTGGCGTTCTACTTCGCCGGCACGCCGCCCTTGGTGGCGTGCCGAAAGGCGGGAGACCGCCACCAGTTCGTCACGGTGGAATTCGCCCCTGCGTTCCTCGCACGCCAGTTCGGGGGACTCGCCGACGCGTTGCACCCGCTGATACGGGAGGTGGTGCGCGGGCGCCAGACGCGATCCCGGGTCGAGAGCCCGGAGGCCAAGGGCGTGGAACTGACGCGCTTCACGGAGAGCTTGCGCCAGCCGCCGGTGTTTCAGCCGGCCCAGCGCATCTGGTTCTCGTGCAAAGTCACCGAACTGGCGGCGCAACTCTTCTTCCAACCCGCCGCCGGCGAACTGTTTTGCACCCGGACGAAGCGCACTCAGCGCGAACGTGTGGAACGGGCGCAAGCCCTGCTCCGGGAGAACCTGCAGGATCCGCCCGGACTCGAGGAACTCGCGCGCCGCGTGGGGTGCAGTCATTTCTATCTGAGCCGGCTGTTTTCCCAGCACGTGGGAAAGACGCTGCAGCAGTACTTGCGAGAGATTCGGCTCGAACGCGCCGCGGAACTCCTGCGCACCGGTCAGTGCAACGTGACCGAGGCGGCCATGGCGGTGGGCTACAACAGCCTCAGCCACTTCAGCACCTCCTTCCACGAAGCCTACGGCTGCTGCCCGGGGCTCTACTCCCTGGGCCTCCACACCCGGCCCAACGCGGCGGGGTAGCATTGTCCCCCGGCGAAGGACCGCCCTCCGGGTCACGGGCTTCGTTCGCGGGCGGCTTCCAAAGGCTCGAACGTATGCACCTTGATGCGCCAGGCTTCCCAAAGCGACGCCGGCACCAGCTCGCCATAGGTGCCAAAGTCGTAGCCGCACCCGGCTCCGTACATGCTGTCCGGACTCACGTTGAAGGTCCAAACAGAGCCTTCGGGGATGGGCCTTTCCTCTCCGACCTCAAGCTTGGCCTGCAACGCCGCCGGCGCCGCCTCCAGCAGCGACACATGATCCGACTCCTGCCAGTGCCGATACAACCCACGGCTGGCCATCAAACGGCGCATGAGCGGGTTCAGCACCATCGCGTGTTGATGCCCGCGAAACAGGGCGCGCACCCGGCCCTCAGGTCCCGCCGACCGCGCGAGCACGCGTCGGGAGGTTTCGCTGCCGTAGACGAACGCGCGGCCTGGATCGATGCCGAACTGGGGATCCGAGGGCAGCACGGTGAAGTCATTCCACATGAAACCCAGCACGGTGGGCGTGGTCGGGCTCTCCGGCACGAAGTCGGTCAGGGAGCGTTCCATCTCGCGCCGCGTCTCGGCGGGCAGGCGGGCCACCCAGGAGGCCTCCTGTGTGAGCCACCGGCGTTGGTCCAACCGCCCCAGTAACTGGTACGTCAAGGCAGGCTCAGACGCGGCGATCAGGCGCGCGGGATCGTACCCCGGCTCCATACCGCCGTGATTGCACTGGATCCAGTTGGTGCCGTGGCCGAGGTAGAGCACGGCGGGGAGGAAATCAAAGAATCGCGCCGTGCGGCGCAGGTCCCATTCCTTCCCGTATTTCCCCATCACCTCCGCCACGAACCCGTAGCGCGAAAGGAGGAGGACGTCCTCGTGGTTGCCGCGGGCCAGCAACACGCGGTCGGGATTGGCCAGTCGCAATCGCAACAGGGTGTAGAGCACCTCCACGCCGAAGCGCCCGCGATCGGTGTAATCACCCAGGAACGCCAGACGATCCGCGGCAGCGGTCAGCTTGAACCCCTGCAGAACGCCGCGCTGGTTGAGCTGCTCCAGGTACGTCAGCAACGAATGGATGTCTCCATGCAGATCGCCCATCAGAAACACACGCGCCCCCTCGGGGAGCGCATGCCGCTGCGCAAAGGGCAGAAAGGGAGCCTGTCCCTCGGGCGGCGTCATGACCGCCAGATCCAGGAACGAGGCCGGGGGCGGCGAACCCAGCCAGGCTTCGGGACGCGATAACGGTCCGGTGCGCTGCTGGTCCAGGAGAGGATCCAGGACCGCGGCAAAGTCGCGATACGACTTCAGCGGCAGCAACGCCCGCGGAATGGGGCGCATCCCCAGCTCCCGATTGGTGGGCAGGCGCCGGCAGGCGGCGACCCAGGTTTCGAACGAAGGCAAGGGCGGGGCGTCAGCCGCCGCCGCCTTTGGAAGACCGAGCAACAACGAGAGGAGCCACCCGAGGACCCTTCCCCGCCCACCCAGCCGCCACGGTGCGCCGGGGAAGGTCCGTCGCCCGGCTTGGCCGGCTTCAGTGCGGGGGGGGCAATCAGTCGAGGGCATGGGATGGAGAAAGCCGACGCGGCGCTTCTAGACGCGGCAAAATAGCCGCGGCCCCTGCCTTGGCCACCGGAATCTTCCCTGGCCTCCCTGGCCCCCGCCCATCGGTCGGCGCGGGGGGAGGGGCGGATGGAATCCCCTGCGCAAATTCCGTTCCCCCGCCACGCGGTTCCCCGTAGGCTTCCCGCTCCTTGCGCTATGCCACGACGTAACGCTGCTCCCCATTCCAAGAACGCCTCCGCCCCGGCGGCGGTCGCCAGCTCTGCCGCCCCTGCCCCGTTCAAGAAATTGATGGCGGCCAACCGGTCCGAGATCGCCATCCGCATCTTTCGCGCGGCGTCCGAACTCAGCCTGCGTACCGTCGCGATCTTCGCGCAGGAGGACCGGTTCTGCATGCACCGGTTTAAGGCCGACGAATCCTACCTGGTCGGCCAAGGCAAAGGCCCCGTGGCCGCCTATCTCGACATCGACACCATCGTCGCTGTCGCGAGCGAGAAAGGCGTCGATGCCATTCATCCCGGGTACGGATTCCTGAGCGAGAACGCGGAGTTCGCGCGCGCCTGCGCCAAGGCGGGCATCACCTTCGTCGGGCCACGCCCCGAGTTGCTCGACATGATGGGCGACAAGACCGCGGCGCGCGCGCTGGCGGAGCGCATCAACGTGCCCACGCTCCCGGGCACGAAGGAGCCCATCGCCGACCGGGACGAGGCGATGAAGGCGGCCAAGGCGATCGGGTTTCCGTTGATCATCAAGGCGGCCTTTGGCGGCGGCGGCCGGGGGATGCGCGTGGTGCTCAAGGCCGGCGACCTGAGCCAACTGCTGGACGAAGCGCAGGCCGAGGCCGGCCGCGCCTTCGGCAATCCGGCGGTGTTTCTCGAGAAATACATCCCGCGCGCCAAGCATCTTGAGGTGCAGATCCTGGGCGACCGCCACGGGAACGTGGTGCACCTGCACGAGCGCGACTGTTCGGTGCAGCGCCGGCACCAGAAGGTGGTCGAGGTCGCCCCGAGCTACGGGCTGCCGGAGTCCGTGGTCAGCGAACTGTGCGAGGCGGCGGCGCGCATGGCGCGGGAGATCAAGTACGACAACGCGGGCACCATCGAGTTCCTGTACGATCTGGACCGGCACCAGTGGTTCTTCATCGAGATGAACCCGCGCATCCAGGTCGAGCACACGGTCACCGAGGTGATCACGGGCGTCGATCTCGTGCGTTCGCAGATTCTCATCGCGCAGGGTCACAGCCTGGCCTCGCCCCAGGTCGGCCTGGCGCGCCAGGAAGACGTCGCGCGCGCCGGCTACGCCATCCAGTGCCGCGTGACCACCGAGGATCCCGAGAACCGGTTCATGCCGGACTACGGCAAGATCCTGGCCTACCGCTCGCCCGGAGGTTTCGGCATCCGCCTCGACGGCGGCATGGGCTACGCCGGCGCGGTGGTGACCCCCTTCTACGACTCGATGCTGGTCAAGGTCATCGCCGGCGGACAGACCTTCGACCTGGCCAGCGACCGCATGGAACGCGCGCTGCGCGAGTTCCGCATCCGCGGTGTGAAGACCAACATCCCGTTCCTCGAGAACGTCATCACGCACCAGGAGTTCCGCACCGGGCAGGCCACCACCACCCTGATCGACACGTCGCCCGAGCTCTTCTCCTTCGCGCCGCGCCGCGATCGCGCGACCAAGCTGCTCAACTTCGTCGGCAACGTCATCGTCAACGGCAACCCGCACGCCAAGGGCTACAAGCCGGCGAAGACGTTCGACGCCGCGCCGGTTCCGCCCTTCGACCACCTCCGCCCGCCGCCGCCCGGCACCCGGGATCGTTTGCTCGAGCTGGGCCCGAAGAAGTTCGCGGAATGGACGCTGCGCCAGAAGCGGTTGCTGGTGACCGACACCACCTTCCGCGACGCGCACCAGTCCCTGATGGCCACGCGGGTGCGCACCTTCGACATGCTGGAGTGCGCCGATTCCCTCGCGCACCGGCTGGGACACGCCGACACCGGCCTGTTCTCGCTCGAGATGTGGGGAGGCGCGACCTTTGACACCACCATGCGATTCCTCAACGAGGATCCGTGGGAACGCCTCCGCGCCCTGCGCGCGCGGATTCCGAACATCTGCTTCCAGATGCTCTTCCGCGGCTCCAATGCCGTCGGCTACTCCAACTACCCCGACCACGTGGTCGCCGGGTTCGTGAAGCACGCCGCGGCGTCGGGCATGGACATCTTCCGCATCTTCGATTCCCTGAACTACCTGCCAAACCTGCGCGTGGCCATGGATGCCGTGCAGGAAACGCACGCGATCTGCGAGGCGGCCATCTGTTACACCGGCGACATCCTGGACTCGCGCCGCGACAAGTTCTCGCTGGAGTACTACGTGAAGCTCGCGCGCGAACTGGAGCGCATGGGCGCGCATTTCCTCGCCATCAAGGACATGGCCGGCCTCTGCCGTCCGTTCGCGGCACGCAAGCTCGTGAAGGCGCTGCGCGAGGAGATCGGGATTCCCATCCACTTCCACACGCACGACACCTCGGGAGTCCAGGCCGCCGCCGTGCTCCAGGCCTCGGAGGCGGGCGTCAGCGTGGTCGACCTCGCCCTCGGCGCGATGAGCGGCTCGACCAGCCAGCCGAATCTCAACTCCATCGTCGCCGCCCTGCAGCACACCCCGCGCGACACGCACATGGACCTCGGAGCGCTCAACGAGTTCTCCGACTACTGGGAGAAGGTGCGCGAGTTCTACGCGCCCTTCGACACCGCGCCCAAGACCGGCTCGGCGGAGGTCTACCTCCACGAAATGCCCGGCGGCCAGTACACCAACCTCAAGGAACAGGCCGCCAGCATGGGGGTCTCCCACCGCTGGCCCGAGATCGCGCGCACCTATGCCGAGGTCAACCAACTCTTCGGCGACATCGTCAAGGTGACGCCGTCCAGCAAGGTGGTCGGCGACATGGCGCTCTTCCTGTTCAGCCGCGGCGTCAAACCCGCCGACGTCGGCAATCTCGAACCCGGCTCCACCCCCTTTCCGGAGAGTGTCATCGACATGCTCTCGGGCGGTCTCGGCTGGCCGGAGGGCGGCTGGCCCGAGGACGTCTGGCAGGCGGTGCTCGGCGAAAAGAAGTTCAAGGAGGCGCGCGCCCGCTGGCGTCAGGAGACGGCCGGCCGTCGCGGCGACGCCCCTTCGCTCGATCTCGCCAAGGTGCGTCGCGAGCTGGCCGACAAGCTGAAGCGCGAACCGACCACCGACGACGAGTTCAGCTATTTGATGTACCCGCAGGTGTTCCTGGAATTCGCGCGGCACGAGCGCGAGTTCAGCGACGTCAGCGTCCTGCCCACGCCGGCCTTCTTCTACGGATTGCGCCAGGGTGAGGAGATCAGCGTCCACATCGAGACGGGCAAGACGCTGATCATCCGCCTGGTCAATGTCAGTGATCCGGACAAGGACGGCCGCCGCACGGTCACCTACGAACTCAACGGCATGACGCGGGAGGCGTTCATCACCGACAAGAAGGTGGCGCCGCAGGCCAAGGCGCGTCCGAAGGCCGATCTCACCGACCCGCTGCAGGTGGCCGCGCCCATCCCCGGCCTCGTGGCCGCCATCTCGGTGTCCGTGGGCACCAAGGTGGCCAAGGGCGACAAGCTGCTGATGATGGAAGCCATGAAGATGCAGACCACCGTCAACGCGCCGGCCGACGGCGTGGTCGACGCGCTGCATGTGCACGTGGGCGACACGGTGGCGAGCAAGGATCTGCTCATCAAATTGCGCGCCTGATCGATTCGGCTCACTCTCCACCCATGCCCGCTCCGCTGCCTGCCGCCGCGTCCCCCCGTTCGTCGCACGCACACACCGGGGCGATGTTCCCCGGGGCGCGCTCCTCCTCACGCCGGTCATTCCTCGGGCGCACCTCCGCCCTGGCCGCGGGCGCCCTGGGGTTTCCCACCTTCATCCCGGCCTCCGCGCGCGGGGCGAACGGCCAAGTCCCGCCCAGTGAACGCATCACGATGGGGTTCATCGGCTGTGGCGACCATGGCGTGAACTGGAACCTGGTCCATTACCGAAAGCAGAAGGCGGCGCAGATCCTCGCCGTCTGCGACGTCGACGAACGGCGGCTCTTCCGCGCCAAGCAAACCGTCGATGAACACCACGGCAACGAAGATTGCCTTTCCACGAAGGATTTCCGCGAAGTCCTCGCCCGCCGCGACATCGACGCGGTGATGATCTCCACGCCCGATCACTGGCACACGATCCTCAGTCTGCTCGCGCTCCAGGCGGGCAAGGATGTGCAGTGCGAGAAGCCCACCCTCACCCTGCACGAGGGCCGGGTGCTCGTGAACGCGGTGCGCAAGACCGGGCGCGTGTTCCAGACCAGCACCGAGGACCGCGCCGTGCCGGAATACCATCGCATGGCGGAACTCGTGCGAAACGGGCGCCTCGGCAAATTGCAGCGCATCGAGGTGCTGCTGCCCCGGCAGCCCACCGGACCCGGGGACGCCACTCCGCAACCCGTCCCCTCCGGTCTCGACTGGGACATGTGGCTGGGACCCGCGCCCTTCGCGCCCTACACGAAGGACCGGGTGCACTTCAACTTCCGTTGGATCCAGGATTACTCCGGCGGGATCATTTGCGACTGGGGCACGCACCTGTTTGACACCGCGCAGTGGGCCAACGACACCGAACGCTCCGGGCCGGTCGAGATCGAGGGCACCGGCAACTACTGGGAAGGTGGCCTCTACAACACGGTGAAGGACTACGACGTGACCTTCCGGTATGCCAATGGCGTGGTCATGACCTGCCGCCCCGGCAACCCGAGCATCAAGTTCATCGGCACCGAGGGTTGGGTCGGGAATAGCGGCTGGCGCGCGCCGGTTGAGGCCAGTTCGAAGGAGATCCTCGAGTCGAAGATCGGCGAGGGTGAAACCCGGCTCTACACCAACCCCGCCGGGGAACACGACGACTTCCTCAAGTGCGTCAAGGGCCGCAAGGACCCGTACTTCCCCGTCGACATCGGCCATCGCGTGTCCTCCGTCTGCCACCTCGCCAACCTGGCCATCAAGCTCGGGCGTAAACTGCGCTGGGATCCGGTGAAGGAGGATTTCGTGGGTGACGCCGAAGCCACGAAACTCCTGGACCGCCCCCGACGCGACCCCTGGCAGCTGCCGAAGGTCGCCTAGCGAGCCCCAGAGCATCCGACAAGCTCGTCGGTCTGACCGCCCCTCCCGGTTCTCGCCAGGCTCTCCTCAATCACATCAGCGGCCCAGCTCGCACCGTCCCGGCGGCCAATCTCCCGCGCCAGGCGTTGCGCCGACTCGCGGTAAGTCGGTACTGACAACACCCGCGCCACCGCGGCACGAAGGCGCCCGACGCTGAGACGTGAGAAGGGGACCAACTCACCTGCCCCAGCCGCGCGGAGCCGCGCCGCCACCCCGGGCTGATCGTTGGCCAC